>NZ_QUMG01000059.1:0-525 GCF_003482095.1 Blautia sp. OF09-25XD | reverse complement strand
TCGCTAGTAATCGCGAATCAGAATGTCGCGGTGAATACGTTCCCGGGTCTTGTACACACCGCCCGTCACACCATGGGAGTTGGTAACGCCCGAAGTCAGTGACCCAACCTTTCAGGAGGGAGCTGCCGAAGGCGGGACTGATAACTGGGGTGAAGTCGTAACAAGGTAGCCGTATCGGAAGGTGCGGCTGGATCACCTCCTTTCTAAGGAAGAATCAGTAGAGAATGAGTTTCATTGTTTAGTTATTAAGGAACAGCAAAAGCTGTAGACTTTACAGTTTCAAAAACTGAATAACTATTGCTGGTGGCGATGCGCCTAGGGGACACACCCGTTCCCATCCCGAACACGATGGTTAAGACCTAAGCGGCCGATGGTACTGCACTGGAGACGGTGTGGGAGAGCAGGTGGCTGCCAGCTTCAAACGGGGACGTAGCTCAGTTGGGAGAGCACCTGCCTTGCAAGCAGGGGGTCGAGAGTTCGAATCTCTTCGTCTCCATCCGGAAAGAAACTTCCGGGCGTCGGAAA
>NZ_QUMG01000058.1:0-545 GCF_003482095.1 Blautia sp. OF09-25XD | reverse complement strand
CATCGTATAATATCGGAGCAAGATATTTTATCCGTGAAATTTTAAAACCCTTGCCGGAAACGGAAAGGTCTTTGCTGGAGGCAAAAGTTCCTGCAGTAAAGCGTAGAACTTCATGTGTTTATACAGATCTGAGAGAACTGATTTCAGAAATGGAACTGCGTAAAGCAGCATAAACACAGGCAGATATGCAGTGGATTACCTGTTATGTGGAAACCTGCCGTATCCGGCATGGAAGAAGCACATATCTGTGCAAAATCTAAGTAACAGGCGTATCCGCCGATATTTGGTCTGCCGCCTAAAACGGCCGGAAGCACGTGACTTTAGTCATGTGAGGTTCAGTTCGCCCGGCGCGAACGTTATTCTTAAAGGTGAAAGTCCTAAGTGCGCCTGTTAGCGGGAAGCACATAGCCAACAAGGCAAGGGTGTCCATTGTAAAATGGAATCTGAAGGAAGCCTGAGGCAAACCATTGGTCCGACGGACAGAAATCATGTATAAGGCTTACAGTTCGGATAAGACTGCTGAACAAGTTGAAGTCCAATAGCTA
>NZ_QUMG01000057.1:0-554 GCF_003482095.1 Blautia sp. OF09-25XD | reverse complement strand
TCTGGATATCACGTTTTCTCCACATCTGCAGTTTCTGCTTTTTCTTCCCGGAAAGTTTTCCTTTCATTTCCAGATATTCGAAAACAATCACATCTGCCTTCTTTTCTGATGCATAAAAAACGATTTCCTTTGCAATTTTTCTGCCAAGCTCTGTATTCAGACGTTTTGCATATGCCCATCTTCCCTGCGCCTGACGCGATCCATGTTCCCGCTGAAATCTTCGGATCCGTCCCAGCGCACGGTACATCCGGTCTTTGTCACTGGAAAAGTTAATAAACTTTCTTCCCAGGATAGTTCCGTCTGGACGCATGATGGTACAGACTGCATCCGTATTGATGCCGAGATCCACACTGCAGATCGTTTGTTCTTTGACAGGTGTCCGGTTTAAAGATACCTCTTCCGCATACGTAAAACGCAGGAAATATTTGTCGTGCTTTTTCTCCAACGTTGGCGCCGAAGCTTTTTTGCCCGACCAGTGTTTTCTTAAATATTCCATATCCGTATGTTTCAGCCGCACAGCAAACCATTTCCAGTCATGGCCATCGTACAGTTTT
>NZ_QUMG01000056.1:0-565 GCF_003482095.1 Blautia sp. OF09-25XD | reverse complement strand
AAAACTGTACGATGGCCATGACTGGAAATGGTTTGCTGTGCGGCTGAAACATACGGATATGGAATATTTAAGAAAACACTGGTCGGGCAAAAAAGCTTCGGCGCCAACGCTGGAGAAAAAGCACGACAAATATTTTCTGCGTTTTACGTATGCGGAAGAGGTAGCTTTAAACCGGACACCCGTCAAAGAACAAACGATCTGCAGTGTGGATCTCGGCATCAATACGGATGCAGTCTGTACCATCATGCGTCCAGACGGAACTATCCTGGGGAGAAAGTTTATTAACTTTCCCAGTGACAAAGACCGGATGTACCGTGTGCTGGGACGGATCCGAAGATTTCAGCGGGAACATGGATCGCGTCAGGTGCAGGGAAGATGGGCATATGCAAAACGTCTGAATACAGAACTTGGTAAAAAGATTGCCAGGGAAATCGTTTTCTATGCATCAGAAAATAGGGCAGATGTGATTGTTTTCGAATATCTGGAAATGAAAGGAAAACTTTCCGGGAAGAAAAAGCAGAAACTGCAGATGTGGAGAAAACGTGATATCCAGAAACGGTGCGGA
>NZ_QUMG01000055.1:0-618 GCF_003482095.1 Blautia sp. OF09-25XD | reverse complement strand
GTCTGAAATAGGATGGCATCTTGGGAAAGCAGAAATCAAAATCAAACCGGGCCGGATTCCGTTTCGTTGTATGCACCAGATGTTCCGCTGCATTGAAACGTTTCTTACTTTCCTCAATTTGGGCCAGTTCTTCCCACACAGATTCATACACTTCGACCAGATAGCAGACAGCAGAACGGTAAATCTCCAGTGTCTGGCGGATCGGAATATTCTGTTTTCGTAATTCAACACCATAACTGGATATGATTTTCATTCGCTTTCTCCTCCGGGTTTTAACGGGATTTTTCCTTCTGACCTTCTATGTAAGCAAGTATCTGTTCACGGCTTCGGTCACTAACCGTTACAGCACAATAAGACGGATTTCACAAATGTTCTCCCCACAACTCTTTCCTTGACGCCGGATAGGAAAAACCATTTTTATTAATTGTAAACATATCTTTCTCCATAAAAGTATTTTACCATATCCATAATAATATATCAAACATTTGTTCTGTTTTATATAAAAAAAATTGCGCGTCTAACTCATCACTACTACAATATATTTATGGGTAATCCCCTTACTTCCAGTAAGGATTTATCCATCTCATTACTTAAACTGTTAGAATGTAGGATGCAATG
>NZ_QUMG01000054.1:0-679 GCF_003482095.1 Blautia sp. OF09-25XD | reverse complement strand
GTCTGAAATAGGATGGCATCTTGGGAAAGCAGAAATCAAAATCAAACCGGGCCGGATTCCGTTTCGTTGTATGCACCAGATGTTCCGCTGCATTGAAACGTTTCTTACTGTTCTCAATTTGGGCCAGTTCTTCCCATACAGATTCATACACTTTGACCAGATAGCGGACAGCAGAACGGTAAATCTCCAGTGTCTGGCGGATCGGAATATTCTGTTTTCGTAATTCTACACCATAACTGGATATGATTTTCATTCGCTTTTTCCTCCGGGTTTTAACGGGATTTTTCCTTCTGCCCTTCTATGTAAGCAAGTACCTGTTCACGGCTCCGGTCACTGACCGTTACAACACAATAAGACGGATTCCACAAATGTCCTCCCCACAACTCTTTCTTTAGCTCTGGATGTAAAAGGAACATCTGGTGTGCAAGATTCCCCTTCATGATTTTGATCATGTCTGAAATATAAAACTGTGGTCGGTAATCTACAAGCAGATGACTTCTTTCTTCATAAAAATAGTATACCATATGCATAGGAATAACTCAAACATTTGTTCCCATTTTGGTAAAAATTTTGCGCGTCTAACTCATCACTACTACAATATATTTATGGGTAATCCCCTTACTTCCAGTAAGGATTTATCCATCTCATTACTTAAACTGTTAGAATGTAGGATGCAATG
>NZ_QUMG01000053.1:0-782 GCF_003482095.1 Blautia sp. OF09-25XD | reverse complement strand
TCCGCACCGTTTCTGGATATCACGTTTTCTCCACATCTGCAGTTTCTGCTTTTTCTTCCCGGAAAGTTTTCCTTTCATTTCCAGATATTCGAAAACAATCACATCTGCCTTCTTTTCTGACGCATACAGAACGATTTCCCTTGCAATTTTTCTGCCAAGCTCTGTATTCAGACGTTTTGCATATGCCCATTTTCCCTGCACCTGACGCGATCCATGTTCCCGCTGAAATCTTCGAATCCGTCCCAGCACACGGTACGTCCGGTCTTTGTCACTGGGAAAGTTAATAAACTTTCTTCCCAGGATAGTTCCGTCTGGACGCATGATGGTACAGACTGCATCCGTATTGATGCCGAGATCCACGCTGCAGATCGTTTGCTCTTTGACAGGTGTCTGGTTTAAAGATACCTCTTCCGCATATGTAAAACGCAGAAAATATTTGTGGTGCTTCTTCTCCAACGTTGGAGCCGAAGCTTTTTTGCCCGACCAGTGTTTTCTTAAGTATTCCATATCCGTATGTTTCAGCCGCACAGCAAACCATTTCCAGTCGTGTCCATCGTACAGTTTTAAAAAGGCCGCATCTTTCTCTTCTGTGTTTTCACGGTACATGACATCGTGGTAAAAAACAGGCATGGCATACTGTTCACTTTTCAGATACGGCTTTCCCGTTTTCTCCCCCTCTGCTTTCCACTGTTCCAGACGCGTCCGATAAGAAGATACACTCCCAAGCGCATGCTGGACTGCCGCCCGTCTGAAATAGGATGGCATCTTGGGAAAGCAGAAAT
>NZ_QUMG01000052.1:0-893 GCF_003482095.1 Blautia sp. OF09-25XD | reverse complement strand
AAGATGTACCTTGAAAACCGCATATACAATCTATATTGAAAACGTTAAAACGTTAGAGATAGGAAAAGACATCCGAGGCATCATGTGTGAGAGCATGTGATGTTATCAAACCAGAGAGATAATCGAAAGATTATTGAATCAATTGCTTTTAAAGCAGAGAACACAAAAGCCTGTCATCAACGCTATGATGGCAGCGGACCAAGAATACAGGTCAAGCATTAAGAGCGCAGGGTGGATGCTTGGCACTGAGAGCCGATGAAGGACGTGATAAGCTGCGAAAAGCTTCGGGGAGGAGCAAATATCCATTGATCCGGAGATATCCGAATGGGGAAACCCACTTGAGCAAACCTCAAGTATCCATACGCCAATCCATAACGTATGGAAGGGAACCGGGGGAACTGAAACATCTAAGTACCCCGAGGAGAAGAAAGAAACCTCGATTTCCAAAGTAGCGGCGAGCGAAATGGAAAGAGCCCAAACCGTGGTGCGTGCACCGCGGGGTTGTGGACTGCATAAGGTACTCGAATCAATAGCCGAACAGTTTTGGGAAATCTGATCAGAGAGGGTGAAAATCCCGTAGGCGAAATTGATGAGAGGCTGGCAGGATCCAGAGTACCACGAGACACGGGAAACCTTGTGGGAAGCAGGAGGGACCACCCTCCAAGGCTAAATACTCCTCAGTGACCGATAGCGCATAGTACTGTGAAGGAAAGGTGAAAAGGACCCCGGGAGGGGAGTGAAAGAGAACCTGAAACCCTGTGTTTACAAGCTGTGGAAGTGCCTTATGTGCACAACCGCGTACTTTTTGTAGAACGGTCCGGCGAGTTACGTTTACTGGCAAGGTTAAGCACTCAAGGTGCGGAGCCGAAGGGAAACCAAGTCTTAAGAGGGCG
>NZ_QUMG01000051.1:0-968 GCF_003482095.1 Blautia sp. OF09-25XD | reverse complement strand
ATGGAAATCGTAAATGAGTATTCCGATGAAGGTAAGTCTGGAAAGAGCGTAGAGGGCAGACCGGAATTTCAGAGAATGTTAGATAATATTGAGAATGGAACAGATGAGGTACAGTTTGTACTGGTGTTCAAGCTTTCCAGATTCGGTCGTAATGCGGCAGATGTATTAAACTCTTTGCAGAGGATGCAGGATTTTGGAGTGAATCTGATCTGTGTTGAAGATGGGATTGACAGCTCAAAAGATAGTGGAAAGCTGATGATTTCTGTTCTGTCTGCGGTGGCAGAGATCGAACGAGAGAATATCCTTGTTCAGACAATGGAAGGACGTAAGCAGAAAGCAAGGGAAGGAAAATGGAACGGCGGGTTTGCTCCATATGGCTATGAATTGGTAAATGGAGAATTGCAGATCGCAGAGGACGAAGCAGAGATTATTCGTCTGATCTATGATAAATTTATTCATACAAATATGGGAATTTCTGCGATTGCTGCATGGCTGAACCAGCATGGATATAAAAAGAAAAAACGACAGAATAATACACTGGACGCATTTGCCGCTTCATTTATAAAAGGCGTTCTGGATAATCCGGTATACTGTGGAAAGCTGGCTTATGGACGAAGGAAGAATGAGAAAGTATCTGGTACAAGAAATGAATACCGTATTGTAAAGCAGGAAAATTATATGTTACACGATGGTATCCATGAAGGAATCATTTCGGAAACAGACTGGGAGCTGGCACATCAAAAACGGGAAAAAACAGGTGTGAAATATGAAAAGACACATAGTCTCGAGCATGAGCATATTTTATCCGGAATATTGAGATGCCCGTTATGTGGAAGCGGTATGTATGGGAATGTGAACCGAAAGAAAAAGAAAGACGGAACCTTATATAAGGATTATTTCTATTATGCCTGCAAACATCGTCGCCTGGTAGACGGTCATAAATGTGGATATCGTAAACAATGGAGCGA
>NZ_QUMG01000050.1:0-1113 GCF_003482095.1 Blautia sp. OF09-25XD | reverse complement strand
AGTTATAGGCAAGATGCATTTAAAGAAGAATATGAAAATGCAATTGTATTGAGAAAAATGCTGAAGGAATATAGAAAATGTAAAAATAGAGATTTTGAAAATATTAGTTGATTTTAGCTAAAAACTTTGAAGAATCTTTGAGTTGATGCTATGAGGGAAAAGAGCCAATAGATTTCATATCAGAACTCTTTTTGCTTCGATTTTAATCGTACGTGAATTGTCAGAGTACATGAAACTGCTTTGTGTAGATGAAAAAGTCCAATTTTCAAAGAAAAATTAATGGCTTATCATTATTAGTATTGATGGTCATAGATATGAGTCAGGTTATTGATGCAGAAAGGATAAGTATAATAATGAGTGATAGAATTGCACTAGTAATTGGAAATTCCAATTACCAATATGTCGAACCGTTAAAAAATCCTAAAAATGATGCTAATGATATAACAGCTGTATTACAGAAACTCAACTTTGACGTAACAACATTGTTAGATGCATCGTTGACAGATATTCAAGGGGCTGTGAATACTTTTTTGAAGGATCTTGATGAACATGCCGTTGGATTACTATTTTATGCGGGTCATGGTATGCAAATTGAAGGAAAGAATTATATTATCCCAATAGATCTTCAGATGACTAGTGAAGCAAAGACTAAAGTATCTTGCTACAGTTTAGATGTTTTTCTTGAGGGAGTATCTGCTTATAATGCAAAAACCATTATTTGTATTTTAGATGCATGTCGAAACAATCCATTTGCTATGGGAAGAGGTTTTTCGACAGGGTTCACCGCTATCTCAAATCCGCCTAAAGGAACTATAATTGCTTATTCTACAAGTGCAGATTGTGGTGCTTCAGATGGTTTAGGTAGTAATGGTTTATATACCCAAGTGTTAAAGGATGCAATGACTATACCAAATCTGAAAATTGAGGAAATGTTCAAATATGTTCGTAACGAAGTATCTAGTATTTCATCTTCTACATATGGCGAAGAGCAATTATCATGGGAATATTCTTCATTAGTTGGAGACTTTTATTTTTCTGTAGAACCGTATCCAGTTAACTATCAATATTCAGATGAAGAAATATTTGAATATATTTCTGAAAAACGTAAAGTTA
>NZ_QUMG01000005.1:0-178927 GCF_003482095.1 Blautia sp. OF09-25XD | reverse complement strand
GTTACTCTCAGCAGAGGAATATTTTTGTCAAACAAGATGTTAAGTTAACTGAACCGCCGGATGCGGAACCGCATGTCCGGTGGTGTGAGAGGTCGGCGGCGAAAGCCGCTCCTACTCGATCTACATCGATCTTGAATCTTTGATTTGCGACTGGAAGTAAAACAAATTTGATGTTATCTTTATTTAAAAAATCAACTACTTGTTTCAACCCATCGACGTCATCCTTTAACCAACCCATATCAACTTTGATTCCATAATGTGTTCCACTAAACATAATCTTTACCTCCTGTATTCATTGATGTTCTTTTGATGATTAAAGTATACCACCAAATTAGTGGTTTTGAAAAATTATAAAGAGGATTCCTGGAAGAGAGCATATCAACTTAGTGCGACAGCCCCTTTTACTTAACTCTTAAATGAAAAGTCTAATCCCCCAGCTATGCTGGGGAGAATAGAGTAGTCGGAAGTGGTGAGGATAACAAAATAAAGCCTCCTGTGATAGAATGAGAATGGTGTCGCAAGCCAAACTCAAAATCAAAGGAGGCGGTCCAAATGGACAATAAAAGTTTATCACATACTCGTTGGAAATGCCAGTATCACATTGTGTTTATTCCTAAATACCGAAAGAAGGTATTGTATGGGAGAATACGCAGAGATGTCCGAGAGATAATAGCAACTTTATGCCAGTATAAAAATGTAGAGATAATTGCAGGAGCGGTATGTATAGATCATGTACATTTAAGCGTAGCAATTCCACCAAAACTCAGAGTATCAGATTTTATGGGGTATCTGAAAGGAAAAAGCACATTAATGATTTATGACAGGCATCCTGAGTTGCAAAGTAAATGGGATAAAGCGTTTTGGGCTAGAGGATATTATGTTGAAACGATTGGCAATATAACAGATGAAGCAGTTCAAAAGTATATAAAAGAGCAAGCAGAAGAATCGAGACGAGAAGATTCGAGTAGTACCGCTTTATAGCGGGCCAGCAAAAGTGCTTGCGATACCGCCCTTTGGGGCGAATAGTAACAATAGCCCTTTGGAGGGCTAATAATAAACCACCAGTTGAACTGGTGGTTGCTAACTAGAAAAAAAGAAAGAACATGAACGTGTAAAGGTGAGGGAATGTATCTGAAATAATTTAAGCTGGAAAACACAATTGTATTTTGATAGGACCTGTTTGAAACAGGTTATTTTGTGTACGCTTAAATTAGATACTCAGACGATTCGTTATGTTCCGACACCAGTGCCATGCACGCTGTGTCTGTTTAGGATGCGGGTCTGTTTTGCGTACGCAAAGCGGGCTCGCTTTTTAAATACTCTAGGCAGAATTTTTTATGCGTGAGAAAAAGAAAAACAGGCAGAAGGGAGTTTTTATGGCACAGATCAATGTCAGTAATCTAACTTTTGGGTATGAAGGAAGTTATGATACAATCTTTGAAAATGTATCGTTTTCAATCGACACCAGCTGGAAGCTTGGTTTTGTGGGAAGAAACGGAAAGGGAAAGACAACGTTTCTTCAGTTACTCCTGGGAAAATACGAATACCAGGGAGCGATCACCCGCTCGGTTGTCTTCGATTATTTTCCGTATCCGGTGAAACAAAAAGATCTGGAACGGACAGCAGCGGAGCTGATGGAAGACTGGAAAGCGGGAGTAGAGAGCTGGAGAGTTCTTTGTGAATTGGAAAAACTGGATATGGACGCAGAACTTTTGTACAGACCATTTGGTACGTTAAGCTTTGGGGAGCGGACCAGGGTTATGCTTGCAGTCCTTTTTTCCGGTGAAAATGATTTTCTGCTGATCGATGAACCCACCAACCATTTGGATCAGGACGCCAGAGAGATTATCAAAAAATATCTGGCGTCAAAAAAAGGATTTATTCTGGTATCCCACGACAGGGATCTGCTGGATGCCTGCATCGATCATGTGCTGGTTTTAAACCGGGCCTCGATCGAAGTACAGAGCGGCAATTTTTCCAGCTGGTGGGAAAACAAGGAAAAAGCAGATCATTTTGCCAGAATGGAACATGAAAAACGTGTAAAAGAAATTGGAAAACTAAAGGCAGCCGCCGATTGTTCTTCGCGCTGGGCAGAAAAAAATGAAAATACCAAGATTGGATATGATCCAGCCAAAGAACATGACAGATCGATATCGACACGATCGTATATCGGAGCAAAGACGAAGAAAATGCAGTCGCGCGTCAAAGCGTACGAGGAGAGAATGGACCGGGAGATCGAGAAAAAGGAAGGGCTGTTAAAAGATATCGAAACGGTAAAAGATTTAAAGATTATGCCGCTTTCCCATTACAAAGAACGGCTGATCGAATGCAGGGATTTTTCCTTAAAATACCGGGATGGAAAAGAGAATGTGATCACCGGATTGAATTTTGAACTGAAACAAGGAGACCGTGTTTTTCTGAAAGGAAAAAATGGCTGTGGAAAATCCAGCCTGATCAAGTATATTCTGACGCAGAACCTGCAAAATTCTTCCAATGGCGGAATCGAAAAGCGGAAAATTACGATGTCCGGATGCGAAAATCTTTCCGGCGAAAATATAATGGCAACGGGTACCTGTTCGATTGCCTCAAATCTCGTTATTTCCTATATCAACCAGGATACCTCGCATCTGTCCGGAACGCTGAAAGAATTTGCCAAAAAGCAGGAAATTGATGAGCCAATGCTCCTTTCCATGTTGCGCAGCCTGGATCTGGACAGAGAACAGTTTGTAAAAAACATGGAGGAATTTTCCGAGGGACAGAAGAAAAAAGTATTGATTGCTGCCAGCCTTTTAACACCTGCGCATCTCTATCTGTGGGATGAACCGCTGAATTATATTGATGTATTTTCACGGATGCAGATTGAGAAACTGATTGCGCAGTTCCAGCCAACGATGCTGATCGTGGAGCATGATGCAAGGTTTGCCAGAAAGCTGGCAACGAAAGTGGTAGAGCTTTGACCAGAAGAATAAACGGAAAGGTTATGACTGAAAAAAACGAGACTTCTTATGGAGGTCTCGTTTTGCTATGATTAAAAATAGTAAAAAAAGGAGGAATTCACATTATGACAAAAAGAAAAATAATGCTGATTACGGTTTGCTTTGCTATTTTTGCTATATCGCTTCTGCTATCCAGATAGTTTTTTAAAAGCGCTGGAAAAAGGAATATGGATGTTCCGGCAGCGGGATCTGAACAGATAGAGGATTCAAAGGATACAGAAGAAAAAAGAAACACAGAAGAAATGACAGAGCTGGAAGAAACAGAAGGGGCAGCAGCATCAGAAGGGGCAGCAGAACCGGAAAAAGTATATAGTAACGGCTATTCCGGCGGAGGAGAAACGCTGGCGCTGATCCTGGGAAAAAAGCCGGAACTGTTTACTGCAGCGCTCATGTGCAGCTCCAAATGGGATGGAGCATATGAACCGGTGACAGAGGCAAAAACACCGGTCTATTTTGTGATTGGCGAAAGTGATGAATATTATGGATCAGAACCGTTTAAAGAAGCGTATCAGATTTTATATGAGCTGTATGCAGAGCAGGGTTTAGCAAAATCCGAAATAGACAATTTGCTGGTACTGGATATAAAAGAGAAAAATTACTTTGCAGGAACGAAAGTGACTTATCAGCACGGAGGCGGTTATCTGTTCTGTCGGGATGAAAAAAATATGGGATGGCTGTTTGGACATTAAGAGTCATGGAAAAATATATTGCAAAATTCCAAAGAAGTCTATAGTATGATAGTAGAGCGCGTTTGAAAAATCATTTCCGCATTCTGTGCGTTCCATTTTGCGGTATGTTTCACTCTTTTGCCGGCATGATGGCAGCAAAAAGATAAAATAAAAAAGGAGTCGACATGGAAAGAAAAAATCGTGGCATCTTAAAAAACAAGTTATTTTTGTATCTGACAGAATTTTTTTCCGGAATGTCTGTGATGGCGGTAGAACTTGGTGCGAGCAGGCTGCTTGCCCCGTATTTTAGTTCTTCACAGATTGTATGGACGATCATCATCGGAACCATCATGATTGCTATGGCACTGGGAAATATCTATGGAGGCAGAACGGCGGACAAGTCGCCCAATCCGGACAAGCTCTATGGACGTATCATCGTAGCTGCTTTATGGATTGCGTTAATTCCCGTGGTCGGAAAATATATCATTGTTGGCATTTCTGCGGTTCTGATTTTTTCCGTAAATAACAATTTTCTGATCCTGGCTGCGTTTGTGGCCTGTATGGTAATTTTTGTGTTCCCGTTATTTTTACTGGGTACGGTAACTCCGTCGCTGGTCAAATATTCGGTGAGCAATCTGGATGATAACGGAAAAACGGTGGGAACACTGGGAGCATTCAATACGATCGGCAGCATTATTGGTACCTTTGTGCCGACGTTTGTTACGATCCCTGCGGTTGGAACATCGATCACTTTTCTGATCTTTGCGGGAATTTTACTTGCGTTATCCATCGTGTATTTTGTGATGGAAAAAGCAGGGAAAAAGAAAGTGATTGCATCGGTACTTATTTTCGCGTTCTGCTGTGGAACAGGTTATTCCGATTCCTTCGCATTCTGGGAAAACAACCTGACATATGAGGGAGAGTCTGTATACAACTATCTTCAGGTGTACGAAAATGATAAGAGAGTAGCATTGTCTACCAATGTTCTGTTTGGCGTACAGTCTGTCTATATGAAGCAGGATGAACTGACCGGAATGTACTATGATTATGCGATGGCGGCGCCGCTTATGATCAAAGACAAGCCGACAGATCAGATGGATGTGCTGATCCTTGGCATGGGTACGGGAACCTACGCCACACAGTGTAAGAAATATTTTGGGAACATGAACATTGAGGGTGTAGAGATTGATGAAAAGATCACGGATCTCTCGCGGAAATATTTTTCACTTTCCGAGGATATTCCGGTGACTACTTACGATGGAAGAGCGTTTTTAAATGCATCGCAGAAAACGTATGATGTGATTATGGTCGATGCATATCAGGATATCACAATTCCATTCCAGATGTCCTCCAAAGAGTTCTTTGAACTGGTCAAATCACATCTGAAGGACGATGGCGTTATGGTGGTAAACATGAATATGCGTGGAATGAAGGAAGGAAACATCAATCAGTACCTTTCGGATACGATTGGAAGTGTCTTTGATACAGCGGTTACAGTGGATGTGGCAGGATCGTCCAACCGGGAACTCTTTGCGTCGGACGATTCGGACATCGTAAAGAATCTGACGAAACATACGGGGGAACTTACAAACGTAAACCTGAAAAATATGATGCAGGAAGTTACGTCAAATCTTACAGAATATCAGAAAGGAAATTATATCCTCACAGATGACCAGGCGCCGGTGGAGCTGCTTGGCATGCAGGTGATCGATGAGCTGATCAAGGATGAAGTCCAATACTATAAAGATATCTATAAAGAGCAGGGAATCAAAGGACTGATCGAGTCTCTCTGAGCTCTGGAAAAAACATAAATCATGGGAATGAGAAAGAGGAACAGATACACCATCACAGTTTTTTAAAAAAGTTGTACGAAATAACATGGTTATGTTAGCAAATGATATACAGAAAAAATGGTTATAAAGGAGAACTAAAAATATGAAGTTAAAATCTATTTTTGACCAGACAGATTTTGTACATGCAAGCGGTACAAAAGAAGAATTGCAGGTTGCAAACTATTTAAAGGAGCAGTGTGAAGCATTAGGAGTCCCGGCAAAACTGGAAGGTTTCCGCGTTGCGATGGGCGAAATCGAAGAGGCACATTTGTATGCAGACGGGATGGAAATTTCATGCAAAGCTCTCACATGCTGCGGAAGCGGAAGTGTCGAAGGCGAACTCTACTATATGCCGGGAACCGATCCGGTTTCCGTTGCCGGTGCAAAAGATAAAATTGTGCTGATGGATACGCAGGGAATCGGATTTTTTGCGTACCAGGATTTGATGAAAGCAGGCGCGAAAGCGATTCTGTTCCAATATGGAAACAGCTATTACCCACATACAGACATTGATCAGAGAGATCTTCGGGAAGCCGTTGTCGGAGAGGAAAAGAAAGTGCTCTGCGCTATGATTCACTCCGCACAGGCAGTAGAACTTGTGAAAAATAAAGTAAAACAGATCCGTCTGGAAATCCGGCAGAAGGAATACGATGGAGAATCCCATAATGTGATTGCAGAATTGCCGGGAAAAAGAGAAGAATGGATCGTTTTAAGCGCGCATTATGATACGACATCGCTTTCGCATGGTGCATATGACAACATGAGCGGATGCGCAGGGCTTCTTGGAATCATGGAGCAGATGAAAGGGAAAGAGCTGAATTATGGTCTTCGGTTTGTATTCTGCGGAAGCGAAGAAAGAGGACTTTTAGGATCGAAGGCGTATGTCAGAGATCATGAGAAAGAGTTGAGACAGATCGTACTGAACATCAATCTGGACATGATCGGAACGTATATGGGAAAATTTATCGCCTGCGTATCGGCAGAAGAAAAGCTTACCCATTACATCAGCTATATGGCTGCAGAAGTTGGCTTTCCAATCGCAGCAGAAAACGGCGTCTATTCCAGTGATTCCACGCCATTTGCCGATCATGGGGTTCCGGCTGTTTCGTTTGCGCGTATTGCCAACGGAAATGTCGCCCCGATTCACTGCCGCTACGATGTCAAAGATGTGATGTCGATGGAGCAGCTGCAAAAAGATATTGATTTCCTGACAGTATTTACCAGAAGATTCGCAAACGCAGCGGTCTGCCCGGTGGCAAGAGAAATACCGGAAACGATTCGGAAACAATTGGATGAATATTTGTTTCGCAAGAGAAAAGAAGCCTGATATACTTCGATCACGGATATGAGCAGCGAGACGAATTGCAAATAGGAAAAAGAACGACAGTGGCAGGAGAGAGAAACCATGAAAAAAATAGAACTGGTAGAAATCAGGCAGGTAAACGATGCCCTTGCAGAAATGGTTGCGCTGTTTCGAGTAGAACTGCGTTCCTATAAAGGAATTGCATCAAAACCGAACGTGGAAGACGGACGGGAAGAAATGAAGGAATACCTTTTAGCAGGATTTCCAGTGTTTGCCGCTACGGTGCATGGCGAATACGCAGGTTATGTTGTCTGTCGTATTGAGAGCGAGGTGGTGTGGGTGGAATCCATCTTTGTCAGAGAAGAGTACCGCCGGCAGGGAGTCGCTGCCGCACTGCATGGCAAGGCAGAAGAAATTGCAGCTTCTTATGGAAACGATACGGTTTACAACTATGTCCATCCCAATAACCACAGGATGATTGAATTTTTGAGAAAGCGTGGTTACACCGTTCTGAATCTAATTGAGATCCGTAAACCGTATCAGAATGAAAAACTGACGCAGACGATTACGGTTGGGGAACATGAATTTGATTATTGAGGGAGTCATTTTCATCCCACAATTCCAGAAAAGCCCGAAGTTCAGACGGAAGGCGCCCCTTGCGCCAGGCAAGCAGGATTTCGGTTGTAAGGTCTGCATCTGTGATGGTGCAGGCCTTTAATTTATGGGTAAGATTCAGCATGGAGGCCGGCAGAAGAGCGATGCCAAGGCCTTTTTCTGCCATTGTCATTGCCGTGCGGGCGTCCTCGCAGGTGAGATAGATATCGCAGAACAGACCCGCCTGCTCGAAAGCGGAGAGCATGTATTTCCGGTAGCGGTTCGACAGAATCAGCGGCTGCTCGGCAAGTTCCGTAAGCGAAAGGGTTTCACGCCCGGCAAAAAGCGGGTGAGAAGGGAGTGCCATGGCGGTGATGCTCTCTTTTAAAAGGGTCTTCGTCTCGCAGCCATTTAAAACGATTGGCGTGCGGAGCGTGGTGAGATCCACCATGTGATTTTCGAGCTGGTCTTTTAAAGCAAAGGTAGAACCCTCGTGGACATCAAAATGGATGTGCGGGTATTTCCGGGAAAATCGCAGGAGATAGTCGGCGAGCAGCGAAACGGTGGATGGCGTCATGCCGATGTGGAGTGTCGCAGACTGACTGGATTTTACGACTTCGCGCCTGGTGAGATCCGCAAGCATCAGAAGCGTTCCTGCCTGTTCATACAGTGTTTTTCCTGCCTCGGTCAGGGTGATTTTCTTTGTACCGCGGATGAGAAGAGGCACCTGAAGCTCTTCCTCCAGCATTTTGATCTGATAACTTAACGGCGGCTGTGTCATATGCAGCACCCGTGCCGCCCCGCTGATGGTTCCCGCGTCCACGATGGCGCGGAAGTATTCGAGTTGTCGAAGTTCCATAAAAATCCTCCTGAAAAAACTATATAAAAATTATTCAATTTCAATATAAAAACAATAATTTACATATAGAATACGCCATGCTATACTGAAAAGCAAGTGAAAAAGAAGGGAATGAGGGAACAAATGAAACGAATTGATTTCGAACATGGAACCGTAACCGGAAACATCTTCGGGGCAGCGCTCCCGATGCTGGTTGCTCAGATTTTGAGTCTGCTGTACAATATTGTAGACCGCGTCTACATCGCGCGGATCCCGGAGGTAGGAACGGCGGCACTCGGTGCAGTCGGTCTGTGCTTTCCGCTGATCGTTATCATCACAGCATTCAGCAACTTGTTTGGAAGCGGCGGCGCTCCGCTGTTTTCGATTGAGCGTGGAAAGAATGATCAAAAAAAGGCGGAACGTATTATGAATACGTCGTATTCCATGGTATGTGTCTGTGCTGTCATACTGATGGTGATCGGCTTTTTGTTTGCCCGTCCACTGCTATCACTGTTCGGCGCATCGGCAGATGCGATGGTCTACGCGTATCCTTATATGATGATTTATCTGATCGGAACTTTGCCGTCGATGGTGGCAACCGGCATGAACCCGTTCATCAACGCGCAGGGCTACTCGACCGTTGGTATGCTTTCCGTCACGATCGGAGCGGTCGCAAACCTGCTGCTTGACCCGCTGTTTATCTTTGTGTTTGGCTTTGGTGTGCAGGGGGCTGCGATTGCAACTGTGATTTCCCAGACACTTTCCGCAGTGTTCGTTCTGTATTTCCTGACCCGGAAATCGGAACTGAAAGTGCGCTTTGTGCGGAAAAATGAAATTTCTGAGTGTGCAGGCTATGCGAAAAATATTGTCAGCCTCGGTACCGCGGGATTTATCATGCAGCTGACCAACAGCCTTGTCACGATCTGCTGCAACAACGTACTCTCTGTGACCGGCGGTGATATTTACATCTCTGTTATGACGATCGTATCGAGCGTGCGTCAGCTCGTCGAGACACCGATCTATGCAATGAATGAGGGAACTTCTCCGATTTTGAGCTATAATTACGGTGCACGCCGTCCGGCCCGCGTGCGCAAGGCGATGTGTGTCATGAGTGCGATGATCCTCGGCTATACCGCAGTGATGTGGAGCGTGATTGTTCTGGCGCCGCATGCGCTGATCGGTATTTTCAGTTCGGATGCGGTACTGACCGCAGATGCGGTTCCGGCTCTGAAGCAGTACTTTGCAGCATTCATTTTCATGGATCTGCAGTACATTGGACAGACCGTATTCAAATCTCTGAATAAAAAGAAGCAGGCGATCTTTTTCTCCCTGCTCCGAAAAGTCTTCATTGTTGTACCGCTCACCTATCTGATGCCGTACGTACTCCACATGGGAACGGACGGTGTATTCCTTGCCGAACCGGTATCAAACGTAATCGGCGGAAGTCTCTGCTTTATCACCATGCTGATTCTGGTTCTGCCGGAACTGAAGCGAATGGAGCAGCAGAAGTAATGTTTTTGAAAAGTTTCTGAAAAAAGGACAGGAAGATCTTTACCGAAACGGTTTTGGCAGATATCTTCCTGTTTTTTATTGCCATACATACAATATGATGCCTCGGACAATCTGATGCGCATTGGAGTCCCGGCGCTCCGCATTCTGTCGGTGCCTATCTGCTTTCGATTCCAGGTCTGATCTATCAGGCGGCGCTGCAGGGACTTTCCCTTGGAAAAGAAAGTATGTACATATCCATGACACGCCAGGCGATTCTGCCGCTGGTGTTTGCATTTCTTCTCAAAGGATTTGGAAACCTGAATCTGATATGGGGCGCCTTTGTCCTGGCTGAGCTCTGCGGCATCCCGCTTGCAGCAGCTCTCTGGAAACGGAAAGGGGAAAAGCAGATTCAGTTTTAAGTATAGAAAAGAAAAACAAAAAGGCTGTTCTTTGCGAAAGGCAGCCTTTTTTGCATACCATAAGATAAGAATACACAGGGGCTTATGGATGAAAGAGCAGGAAAATCTGACAGGAAAAGGAATTACAGCCGCCGTGCTGGATACAGGGATTTTTCCCCATATGGATTTTGACGGCCGGATTGTAGCCTTCCGGGATCTTGTGTACGGGCGGGAGACGCCTTACGATGACAATGGACACGGAACGCATGTCTGTGGTATCCTTGGCGGAAGTGGAAGAGCGTCCGGCGGAAAATACCAGGGTGCGGCACCGGGATGCCGGTTTGTCGTAGTGAAGATTCTGGACCGAAGGGGAAATGGAAGAAAGCAGGATATCCTCGCGGCGATTGACTGGGTGTGCAAAGAGCGAATAAGACTTAATATCCGCATTTTAAATATTTCAGTGGGAACAACAGAGCAGGAAAAAACGGTGGATGATCTGCTAGTACAGGCGGTGGAGCGCGCCTGGGATGACGGGATCACTGTTGTGACAGCGGCCGGAAATCTGGGGCCCGCTCCGGGCAGTATTACGGCGCCGGGGAGCAGCAGAAAAGTGATCACCGTGGGAGCGGGCGATCTGCTGGAGCCAAGAAGAGGAATCTCCGGATGCGGCCCGACACGGGACTGCGTCTGCAAACCGGATCTTGTCGCGCCTGGAAAACGTCTCATTTCCTGCGCGCCTGGAAGAAGCAGGAAGGAATATGTGGTGAAGAGCGGCACCTCGATGGCGGCACCGCGGGTGTCCGGAGCCGTGGCTTTGGCACTTGAACGGGTTCCGGATCTTACAAATGTCCAGGCGAAAATGCTGCTTTGCGAATCGGCGAGAGACCTTGGCCTTCCGCGCAACCGTCAGGGGCATGGGATGCTTCAAACAGACCGTTTTCTGTCTCTTCTGTGAGACACTGTGCGGCAGCATAAAAAAAGAAAAATGAAGGAAAACACCTCTCATCCTGCAAAAATTGTGTGAATTTATGGGAAAATGCCAAAAAATCAGGCGAATTTTGACTTGACAAGCTATAGGATACTTTATACAATAAACGGGAATAGAAAAAGGAGGCCTACTATGGAAAAAATTCAGATGACCACTCCTCTGGTAGAGATGGATGGAGATGAGATGACCAGAATTCTCTGGAAAATGATCAAAGATGAGCTGCTTCTCCCGTTTATTGACCTGAAAACGGAATATTACGATCTGGGACTGGAACACAGAAACGAGACGAACGATCAGGTAACCGTAGATTCCGCAAACGCTACCAAGAAATACGGTGTAGCAGTCAAATGTGCCACCATTACGCCGAATGCAGCGCGTATGACCGAGTACAATCTGAAAGAAATGTGGAAGAGCCCGAACGGAACGATCCGTGCCATGCTCGACGGAACCGTTTTCCGTACCCCGATTGTCGTAAAAGGCATCGAGCCGTGCGTGCGCAACTGGAAAAAACCGATCACGATTGCCCGTCATGCATACGGAGATGTCTATAAAAATGCAGAAATGCGCATTCCGGGACCGGGAAAAGCAGAGCTGGTTTATACGGCTGAGGACGGCACCGAGACAAGAGAGCTGATCCACAACTTCACCGGCGCCGGTGTCATTCAGGGCATGCACAATCTGGATAACTCCATAGAAAGCTTTGCGAGAAGCTGTTTCGAGTACGCACTGTCCACGAAACAGGATCTGTGGTTTGCAAGCAAGGATACGATTTCCAAGAAGTATGATCACCGCTTCAAGGATATCTTCCAGGAGATCTTCGATGCAGAGTACAAAGAGAAATTTGCAGAAGCAGGCATTACCTACTTCTACACTCTGATCGACGACGCCGTTGCCCGCATCATGAAAGCAGAGGGCGGCTTTATCTGGGCCTGCAAGAACTACGACGGCGATGTCATGAGCGACATGGTATCCTCCGCCTTCGGTTCCCTTGCGATGATGACTTCTGTTCTCGTATCCCCGCACGGATATTACGAGTACGAGGCTGCGCACGGAACCGTACAGCGCCACTATTACCGTCACTTAAAAGGTGAGGAGACATCCACCAACTCCGTGGCCACCATTTTTGCATGGACCGGCGCACTCAGAAAACGCGGGGAAATGGATGGAAACGCAGAACTTTCCGCATTTGCAGACCGTCTGGAAAAAGCAACGATCGCAACGATCGAGAGCGGAAAAATGACAAAAGACCTTGCGCTGATCACCACCATGGAAAATCCGACCGTATTAAACAGCCGTGATTTCATCCTGGCCATCCGCGAGGAGCTGGAGAAATAATTAAACGAAGCAAAAAAGAAAGCCGATCCGGCATTCCCGCAAAAAGGGATGCGCCGGACCGGCTTTTTCTGTTTTGAATTTTCCGGGGAAAACCAGGCCTATTCGGCAAGCTCTTCCCATTTTTCATACAGCTCTTCGAGTTCCGCGGCAATCTCTGCTTTCTCTTTGCTTAATTTCACACACTCTGCCACATTCGTTGCGACTTCCGGTTTCGACATTTCCTCATCAATTTCCGAATCGCGTGTCTCAAGCTCTTCAATTCGTTTCTCCGTCTTTTTCAGCTCGTTTTCTTTCTTGCGGAGACGTGCCTGTTCTTCTTTCTGCGCTTTCCAGTCCAGCTTTGTGGAGGAGGCTTCGGAAGGAGCCGCTGTTTCTTCCGGAGCGGCGGCATCGGCAGCAGGAGCATAGATGCGGGTCAGCTCTTCTTTTTTCTCCAGATAGTAATCGTAATTTCCGATATAGTTGACGAGTGTCTGTCCCGTCAGCTCCAGAATCCGGGTTGCAGTCTGATTGATAAAGTAACGGTCGTGGGAAACGTACAGTACCGTTCCAGTGTAATCCTTCAGCGCGTTTTCCAGAATCTCCTTTGATACGATATCGAGGTGGTTGGTCGGCTCGTCGAGGATCAGGAAGTTGGCGTTCGAGAGCATCAGCTTGGCAAGAGAAATTCGTCCGCGCTCACCGCCGCTCAAGGTATGAATCGGTTGGAAGACATCGTCGTTTGTAAACAGGAAGGCGGCCAGCACATTTCGGATTTCGGTGTTTGTCAGATACGGATACGCGTCGGAAATCTCCTGGAAAATGGTCTTTTCCATGTGGAGCACCTGATGCTCCTGATCGTAGTAACCGATCTGTACACGGCTTCCAAGTGTAAAAGAGCCGGCATCCGGGCGGATGACTTCGTTTAAGATCTTTAAGATCGTCGTTTTTCCCGTTCCGTTGTTTCCGATGATTGCGACGCGCTCCCCGCGCTTGATTTCGAAATTCAGATCCTGGAAAAGCGTCTGTCCCGGGAAGGCTTTGGAGAGGTGCTCGACGGTCAGCACATCGTTTCCGCTTGTGATGCGCGGTTCCAGACGGATCCGCATATCGGAGCGTACTTCGGTCGGCTTTTCCAGCACATCCATTTTGTCCAGCATTTTTTCACGGCTCTCGGCGCGTTTGATGGATTTCTCGCGGTTGAAAGATTTCAGCTTTGCAATGACTTCTTCCTGATGGTGGATTTCCTGCTGCTGGTTGACCCAGGCATGGTAAGCGGCTTCACGGAGCATTGCTTTTTTTTGACTGTAGGCGGTATAGTTTCCCTCAAAAGTTGTTACTTTTTTATTGTCCACTTCAACGACTTTTGTGACAACGCGGTCGAGAAAGTAACGGTCATGGGAGACGATCAGGACGGCTCCGCTGTAATTTAAAAGATACGTTTCGAGCCAGGAGATCGAGTCCATATCGAGGTGGTTGGTCGGCTCGTCGAGCAGAATGATGTCCGGTTTGGTGAGCAGCAGTTTACCAAGTGCCACGCGGGTCTTCTGACCGCCGGAGAGGGAGTCCACCTGTTTTTCAAAATCGCTCTCGGAAAAGCCAAGACCTTTTAAAACACCGACGACTTCACTGCGGTACGCGTATCCGTTTTCCAGTTCAAAGGTATGGGAGAGGCGGGTGTAGGTGGAAAGAAGTTCATCCAGCTCTGCACCGGATTTTGTATTCATATCACTTTCCATCTGACGGAGGCGTTCCTCCATATCGATCAGATTCTGTTTCGCGGTCAGCACTTCCTGGTAAATGGAAAGGTGTCCGGTCAGATCCTGATGCTGGGCGAGATAGCCCATCGTCTTTCCTTTGGAGAGGATGACCTCTCCCTCATCGGCCCTCATTTCGCCGATGATGATTTTTAACAGCGTCGATTTTCCGGCACCGTTGATGCCGACCAGTGCGGTTTTTTCGCGTTCTTCTATATGAAAAGATGCATTTTTGATAATTTCCGTTGTCCCGAATGCTTTCGAGATATTCTGACATGCAAGAATCATGTGGTTCCTCCAGATAACATATTTCTGTATTTTGACATAATACACCATCCTTATTATAGAGAGTAATACACAAAATTTCAAGAAATCTTTGACAATTTTCTATCAACCATATATAATATGAATATATGCAGGTGTAAATAAGGAGGAATTTATCTTGGAAGAAAAAGGAATTTCGCGGGCAGTTATCAAAAGACTTCCTAGATATTATCGTTACCTGGGCGAATTGCTGGAGGACGGAGTAGAACGGATCTCTTCCGGTGAGCTGAGCGAGCGGATGAAAGTGACAGCTTCCCAGATTCGCCAGGATTTAAATAATTTCGGCGGCTTCGGCCAGCAGGGGTATGGTTATAACGTGCGGTATCTGTACAGCGAGATTGGAAAAATTTTAGGTCTGGACAGAGTCCACAATATGATTTTTGTCGGAGCCGGAAATCTGGGACAGGCGCTTGCTAATTATGCGGCCTTTGAAAGAAGCGGATTCAAAACGGTCGGTATTTTTGACGTCAACCCGGTATTAAAAGGAATCTCCGTGCGCGGAATTGAAATCCGCATGGCGGACGAGCTTCCGGAATTTATCAAGGAACACCATGTAGAGATTGCGGCTTTGACACTGCCAAAAGCAAAAGCGGTAGAGATGGCAGAGATTCTCGTGGACAACGGTGTAAAAGCAATCTGGAATTTTGCACATACCGATCTAAACTTAAAACTTCCGAAAGATGTGATCGTCGAGAACGTCCATCTTTCCGAAAGTCTGATGCGTCTCTCCTACAATCTGACCAGATATGAGGCGGAGCATCCAAAGAACAATTAAGAAACCAAAACAAAAGCAGGAGAGTCTTCGGGAAACCGGAGACTTTTTCTGTTCACTTTCCGGATAAGGCAGGAAAAGGAGGAAAAGCGATGAAACGGATTCTTACAGCAGCACAGATGAAGCAGGCAGACCGCAATACGATCGAAACCATGGGGGTACCGTCCCTGGTACTGATGGAGCGCGCAGCGCTGTCCTGCGTGGAGGAGCTTCAAAATGGAACATGGGATACAGGAAAAGTCCTTGCTGTGTGCGGTTCCGGAAATAATGGAGGGGACGGTGCGGCAATTGCACGGATTTTAAAGACGAAAGGGGTGGATGCGGAACTGTTCTGTCTTGGAAATCCGGAAAAATACAGTGAAGGCATGAGAGCACAGAAGAAAATTGCGGAAAATTATGGGGTCCGTGAGGTTAAGAATCCGGATTTCCGGGAATATACTGTTATCATAGATGCCATCTTTGGAATTGGCGTATCCCGTCCGCTGGCAGGGGAGTACCGGAGGGCAGTGGAAGCAATCTGCGCAAGCGGTGTTCCTGTTCTTGCCGTGGACATCCCTTCGGGGATCCACACGGATACCGGAGAGGTCCTTGATGCGGCGGTGAAAGCCAGAGCCACGGTGACATTTGCCTGTGCAAAGCCAGGGCTTCTCTTTGATCCCGGAAAACGATATGCCGGAGAGGTCCTGGTCCGTGATATCGGAATCGGCTTTGATGCAGGAGAAGAGGAGACGCCCTGGTACGGTTCAGTGGAAAAAGAAGATCTGGACCGGTTTCTTACCCGCACGCCGATGGGAAATAAGGGAACCTTCGGAAAGGTGCTGGTACTTGCCGGTTCCGGTGCCATGTGCGGAGCCGCTGTTTTGTGTGCCAGGGCAGTCCTTGCATCCGGTGCCGGCATGGTAAAGGTTGTGACAGAGGAAAGAAACCGTACGCCGCTTTTCTGTGCCCTGCCGGAAGCAATGGCGGATTTCTGGAAGGAGGATGAGCCGCTTCCGGAAGAAGCCCTGCTGCAGGATCTCGCCTGGGCGGACGCTGTTGTTGCGGGACCGGGACTTTCCAAAAGCCGGACGGCAAAAGAACTGCTCGTTTTACGGTGCAGCACACAGAAGTTCCTCTTGTTCTGGATGCAGATGCGCTGAACCTGATTGCAGAAGATGCAGAGATTCTTTCGGGCTGCCGGGCAGAAAAAATTTTAACGCCTCATGTAGGAGAGCTTGCACGGCTGCTGCACATGACCATTGCAGAATGCCAGCGTGACCCGGCAGGAAGCGCCGGAAGGGCAGCCGAAAAATACCAGGCCTGCTGTGTACGAAAGGATTCCGTAACCGTGACAGCAGAGGAAGGGCGTGAGCAGTATTACATAAACACAAGCGGAAGCAGTGCGCTTGCGACGGCGGGAAGCGGCGATGTGCTCGCGGGAATCACAGGCGCCTTTGCAGCAAAACGTCAGTGTGAAAAAAACGAGAAAAAAATCAGCCTTGCCAAAACAGCGGCACTGGCGGCATATGCGCATGGAAAGGCGGGAGAGGCTGCGGAAGAAAAAAGCAGTGCTTCCTATGTAACAGCATCCGAGATTATCAGAGGATTGCAGTCAATCTGAGCAAAGCAGATCAGAATCACGGGTTCCCAAAAGGACTCCGGGCGGACTTTTTTGAAGCGCCGGATGAAATTTGTGAATACCTCCGGAAAAACAGGCAATATTAAATACATGGAAACGATTTTAAAAGGCGTAAAACGCCGGATCGTTATCGTATGGGAAAGCAAAACGGAAAGAATCGGAGAGTGAGCACAAGTGGTAATCAAGCGTGGCGATGTATATTATGCCGACCTGCGGCCCGTTGTGGGAAGTGAGCAGGGCGGTGTCCGTCCGGTGCTGATCATTCAGAATGACATCGGCAACCGGCACAGTCCGACGGTGATCTGTGCGGCGATTACATCGAGGATGAATAAGGCGAAGCTGCCGACGCACATTGAGATCGAAGCGTCCGCCTATGGGATTGTACGGGATTCTGTTATTTTACTGGAACAGCTTCGGACGATCGATAAGAGAAGGCTGAAAGATAAAATCTGTCATCTGACGCCGGAACAGCTGGCCCTTGTGAACGAAGCACTGAAAATCAGCCTAGATCTGCCTACATAAGGGGTATTTTTGGCGCGGTTCACGGTTGACGAATGAGAAAGATCGTGCTATATTCTATATTATATGGGCTTCTGCCGTTTTTCGGGGAAACCTTTTTACAGAAAAGTAATACTTTAAATAAAGGAGACAAAAGAGGTATGTCAGGACATTCAAAATTTGCCAATATTAAGCATAAGAAAGAAAAAAACGACGCAAAAAAAGGTAAAATCTTTACCATCATCGGCCGTGAGATCGTAATCGCTGTCAAAGAGGGCGGACCGGATCCGGCAAACAACAGCAAGCTGCGTGACGTTATCGCAAAAGCAAAAGCAAACAACATGCCGAACGATACCATCGACCGCGGTATTAAAAAAGCTGCCGGAGATGCAAACGCAGACAACTACGAGCGTATCACCTACGAAGGTTATGGCCCGAATGGTATCGCGATCATCGTAGAGACTCTGACCGACAACAAGAACCGTACCGCAGCAAACGTAAGAAGCGCTTTCACCAAAGGAAACGGAAGCGTTGGAACACCGGGATGCGTATCCTACATGTTCGACAAAAAAGGCCAGATCATCATCGACAAAGAAGAGTGCGAAATGGATGCTGACGATCTGATGATGCTTGCTCTGGATGCAGGCGCAGAAGACTTCGCAGACGAAGAGGACAGCTACGAAATCATCACCGATCCGGATGACTTCTCCGCAGTACGTGAGGCTCTGGAGAAAGACGGTATCGCCATGGCAGAGGCAGACGTTACCATGATCCCACAGACCTACGTAGAGCTGACCGATCCGCAGGCATTAAAAGACCTGAACCGTACCCTGGATCTGCTGGATGACGACGACGACGTACAGTACGTATATACCAACCTGGACGAGTAATTTCACTGGAAATTACATAGAATCATAAGAATCTGCGCATACTGATGAAGCTATTTTGGAATAGCAGAAAAGAGGAAATCCGTATGGCAGAATCACAGAAAAACCAGACAGAAAAAGAAAATATTGTAGAACTGAAGACCAACATTTATCTGCTGTCCATCATCGGCGAGGTGGAGGGGCATGAATCACTCGGCGAGCGCACGAAAGCGACGCGCTATGAGCACATTCTCCCTGCTCTTGCCCGTGCCGAGGAGGACAAAAGTATTGATGGTCTTCTGATTCTCCTGAATACCGTAGGCGGAGATGTGGAGGCCGGTCTTGCAATTGCAGAGATGATTGCGTCCATGCGAAAGCCTGCGGTATCGCTCGTTTTAGGGGGTGGTCATTCGATCGGTGTCCCGCTCGCCGTTGCAGCAGACTATTCGCTGATCGTGCCGAGTGCCACCATGGTCATTCACCCGGTGCGTACAAACGGCATGTTCATCGGTGTTGCACAGACGTACCGTAATATGGAAAAGACGCAGGATCGGATCACAGGTTTTGTATCGGCCCATTCTAAAATCACCAAGGAACGGCTCGAGGAGCTGATGCTCGATACGAAAATGCTGGTCAAGGATGTCGGAACAATGCTGGACGGCCCGCAGGCAGTGGAAGAAGGCCTGATCGACGAGGTCGGCGGCATTGCCCGCGCGCTCGAAAAGCTGAATGAGCTGATGAAAAAGGCAGCAGGGACAGAAAATTGACTTCACGGCGCGGCTTGTGTTTCAGGGGATTTTGTGTTAGAATGAGTTCGCTGTGAAAATTCGAACGGAAGTTTTGGCCGGACTTTCACAAAAGAGAAAAATAAGGGAACAGGATAAAAAAATGACAGTAATAGAAGCTTTATTTCTGGGCCTGATCCAGGGAATCACGGAATTCCTGCCGATCAGCAGCTCCGCACATCTGATTATCTTCCGTCACTTTATGAAGATCGAAGATACGCAGACGGTGTTTTTCAATGTGCTTTTGCACTTTGGCTCCATGATTGCAATTCTGCTCACATTTTCGAAGGAATGGAAACGTCTCTTCCTCGCGCTGTGCGGAATCATAATCGATCTGTTTCATAATTTAAAGGAACACTTTTCCAGTCAGCATCAGGAGAGAAAGCAGTACCGGAAGGTACTCGGCAGCAACTACCGTATGCTTGCTTTCCTGCTGATTCTGACCACCATCCCGACTGCTGTAATCGGCGGCATGATTCAGAGCCTTGTCACACTGACCTCCTCGAATCTGCTGGCACCTGGCGTTGGTCTGTATCTGACGGCGATTCTGCTTGTGGTGGCAGATATGCTTCCGGAGGGAGAAAAAACGCAGAAAAATTTGAAGCCGAAAGATGCACTGATTGCCGGATTCTTCCAAGGCTTTTCCACGATTCCGGGTCTTTCCCGTCTTGGTTCGACTATTTCTGCGTGTGTGATCGGCGGCATGACCCGTTCGTACGCTGTGAAATACTCTCTGATTGTGAGTGTTCCGGCGATTATCGGGGCAACGATCGTTGAAATTGCGACCATGGGAAAAAATAAAATTGTTTTTCATCCGGTATATCTGGTCGGCGTTTTCATGGCGGCACTTGCCGGTTACTTTACGATCCGCATTCTGATGCGTGTGGTGAAAAAACGGAAACTGAAATATTTTGCTTTGTACTGTCTTCTTGTCGGGACATTCTCCATTGCAGGATATTTTCTGCTGTAATACGAGAAAGGGGAGAAGTTCTGCATGGCAAATACAACAAAGGGAAGCGGGAAGACAAAGAAAAAAACTTCTGCTTCCGGAACAGCAAAAAAGAAACAGACCCAAACAACGGCCAGAAAAACAACGGCGAAAAAGAGCAGTACCGCAAAACGTACCTCCGGCACAAGGAAAAACACAGTCCGTGAGCCGATGGACGAGGGAGTGCGCGCAGAAATTATTCTGCTTTCCGTGCTTGCTGTTTCGATTCTGCTGATGCTCAGTAATTTCGGTATGGGCGGCGTGATCGGACAGGCTGTCTGCGACTTCTTTTTCGGCCTTTTCGGCGTGACAGAGTGGGCAGCACCGGTTCTGATCTTCTTTGGAACAGCATTTTACATAGCAAACAGACAGAACTTTTTAATTGTGCGGAAAACCGGGGGAGCGATCAGCTGCTTCGTCTTTTTCTGCGCTTTTATGCAGCTTCTGGCGTCCGGCTATACGAGAGATACGACATTTCTGGATTACTATTTTGACAGCGCCTACGATCATCTCGGCGGAGGAATCTTAGGAGGGTCTGTCGTGAAAATTCTCGGCATGGGATTCGGCCAGATCGGTGCGTGGGTGATTATTGTGATCGCCATCGTGATTTCCGTGATCGTGATGACGCAGAAGCCGATTCTCGCGCCGATCCATGAAAAGACGAATGACCACCGCCGGATGGCGGAGGAGCGCCGCCAGGAGCGTCTGGCGCGCCAAGCTGCGATGGAGGAAGAGGAAGGAAAAGAGCTGATTCTTGAGCCAGTGGAGGAACCGAAAAAAGCCGGGAAGAAAAAGAAATCCCGCCTTCTTTCTCATGTGGAATCGAAGGCTGATTTAAACGAAAACGACGATACCCATCAGATGGAGACGCCGGAGCTTTCGATTCACCGTGGTTCTGTGCCGGCTGAAGAGCCGGAAAAGACAGGACCGGAGATGACACGGCAAGCTGCAGAAGAGGCGAAAAAAGAGAAAACGTCTGCGGATCATACGAGAAATCCGCGGTCTTCCTGTGAAGAGATCGAGGCGGATATAGACGGCATTCGTCAGGAAATCGGGAAAAAAGCAGAGGAAAAGCGGCCGGAGTACAAAACACCGCCGATGAATCTTCTGAAAAAAGGGATGCGCGGTGCCATGGGCGATTCCGATGCGCATTTGCGGGAAGTAGCGCGGAAACTGGAGGAGACGCTGGACAGCTTCGGTGTCAAAGTTACAGTCAATAACGTAAGCTGCGGACCGACCGTCACACGGTATGAGCTGATGCCGGAACAGGGCGTGAAAGTAAGCCGGATTGTCGGATTGACCGACGATATCAAGCTGAGTCTTGCAGCAGCAGATGTCCGCATTGAGGCACCGATCCCGGGAAAATCCGCAGTCGGAATCGAGGTTCCAAATAAGACGAACACGGCCGTGATGCTGCGTGATCTTCTTGAAACACCGGAGTTTAAGAACTTTTCTTCGAATCTGGCCTTTGCTGTCGGAAAAGACATCGCCGGTCAGCCGGTCATCGCAGATATCGCGAAAATGCCTCATCTTCTGATCGCCGGTGCGACCGGTTCCGGTAAATCGGTCTGCATCAACACACTGATTATGAGTATTATTTATAAGGCAAAACCGGAAGACGTCAAACTGATCATGATCGACCCGAAGGTCGTTGAGCTTTCTGTTTATAACGGCATTCCGCACCTTTTTATTCCTGTTGTCACAGACCCGAAAAAGGCTTCCGGAGCTCTGAACTGGGCGGTTGCGGAGATGACAGACCGTTATAACAAATTTGCGGAATTCAACGTGCGCGATATGAAAGGCTACAATGCAAAAGTTGCCGAGCTGCCGCCGGATGAAAACGGCAAAAAACCGGAAAAACTGCCGCAGATCGTCATTATCGTGGATGAGCTTGCCGACCTGATGATGGTTGCGCCGGGAGAAGTGGAGGATGCGATCTGCCGTCTGGCACAGCTTGCCCGTGCGGCCGGCATCCATCTGATTATTGCAACACAGAGACCTTCCGTCAATGTCATCACTGGTCTTATCAAGGCAAATATGCCGTCCCGTATTGCATTCTCGGTTTCTTCCAGCGTAGATTCCCGTACGATCCTCGACATGGGAGGTGCGGAAAAACTGCTTGGAAAAGGCGATATGCTCTACAAGCCGCAGGATTACCAGAAACCGGCCCGTCTGCAGGGATCCTTTGTTTCGGATAAAGAGGTCAGCGATGTCGTTGCCTACTTAAAAGATCACTACGGCGAGAACGCTTATGATCCGGATATCGAAAAACGGATTCACACCGTAAGCCTGGATGGCGGTTCTGCCGCAGGCGGCGGAGATAACCGCGATAATTACTTCGTGGAAGCCGGAAAATTTATCATCGAAAAAGATAAGGCATCGATCGGCATGCTCCAGAGAGTGCTGAAAATCGGTTTCAACCGCGCGGCCAGAATCATGGACCAGCTCGCGGATGCCGGTGTCGTAGGACCGGAGGAAGGAACCAAGCCGAGAAAAGTTCTGATGTCCATGGAACAGTTCGAAAATTATCTGGAGGAACACGGATGATGGGAAAAGATGTTGTCCGTTGTTTACAAATAACCGGAAACGTGATAAAGTATTAACATAAAATGCGCGAAAATCCAAGTCGTGCTTTTGTTAAAATATTTCTAACAAGATTAGGAGGATATTATGTACAAGATTCAAGAAGCGGAAATGCTCGCGAATAATATCTACCGTATGGTAGTAGAAGCACCGCGAGTAGCACAGCACTGCCTCCCTGGACAGTTTGTTATTGTCAAGGCAGATGAAGAAGGAGAAAGAATTCCTCTGACCATTTGTGATTACGATAGAGAAGCAGGAACTATCACCATCGTATTCATGCCGATCGGAGAATCTACCAAAAAAATGAAAGATCTCAAAGCGGGAGATGCTTTCATGGATTTCGTAGGACCTCTGGGGCAGCCGTCCGAGTTCTGCAGCGAAGATATCGAAGAACTGAAGAAAAAACGGATCGTATTCGTAGCCGGCGGTGTTGGAACTGCACCGGTTTACCCGCAGTTAAAATGGCTGCATGAGCATGGAATCACTGCTGACGCCATTGTCGGAGCAAAGACAAAAGATCTCGTTATTCTCGAGAAAGAAATGTCTGCTGTCAGCAATCTGTACATAACCACAGACGATGGTTCTTACGTAAGAAAAGGTATGGGTACCGATGTACTCCGCGACCTTGTACAGAACCAGGGCAAACAGTATGATGTCTGTGTTGCCATCGGACCGATGATCATGATGAAATTCGTATGTCTTCTGACAAAAGAACTGAACATCCCGACCGTTGTAAGCATGAACCCGATCATGGTAGACGGAACCGGTATGTGCGGTGCCTGTCGTCTAATGGTAGGCAATGAAGTAAAATTTGCCTGCGTAGACGGACCGGAGTTTGACGGTCATCTGGTAGACTTCGACCTGGCTATGAAACGTCAGCAGATGTATAAGACAGAAGAGGGAAGAGCTCTCTTAAGATACCAGGAAGGCGCAACCCATCACGGTGGATGCGGCCAGTGCGGAGGTGACAAATAATGGCAAAGGGATTAAACAGAGTACCGGTACGTGAGCAGGAGCCGAAGGTACGTGCCACAAATTTTGACGAGGTATGTCTTGGATACAACAAAGACGAAGCAGTAGAAGAAGCACAGCGCTGCCTGGGCTGTAAAAATGCAAAATGTATCACAGGATGCCCGGTTAATATCAACATTCCGGCATTCATTGCACAGGTAAAAGAGGGAAACTTCGAGGAAGCATACAAAATTATCGGTGAGTCCAGTGCACTCCCGGCAGTCTGCGGCCGTGTATGTCCGCAGGAGAGCCAGTGCGAGGGCAAATGTGTCCGCGGAATCAAAGGCGACGCTGTTTCCATCGGCAAACTGGAGCGTTTCGTTGCTGACTGGGCAAAAGAAAACGGTATCAAACCGGTTCCGGCAGCAGAGAAAAACGGCCACAAGATCGCGGTTATCGGTTCCGGCCCTGCAGGTCTTACCTGCGCAGGAGACCTTGCAAAACTTGGCTACGATGTAACCATCTTCGAGGCACTTCACAAAGCCGGCGGTGTATTAAGTTACGGTATTCCGGAGTTCCGTCTTCCGAAAGACAAAGTAGTTGCCGCTGAAATCGAGAACGTAAAATCTCTCGGTGTTAAAATTGAGACCAACGTTATCATCGGAAAATCCGTTACCATCGACGAGCTGTTAAAAGACGAAGGATTTGAAGCAGTCTTCATCGGTTCCGGTGCAGGCCTTCCGATGTTCATGGGAATCCCGGGTGAGAACGCAAACGGCGTATTCTCCGCAAACGAGTTCCTGACCAGAAACAACCTGATGAAAGCATTCCGCGATGATTACGATACCCCGATCGCACACGGCAAGAAAGTTGCTGTAGTCGGCGGCGGCAACGTAGCTATGGACGCTGCAAGAACCGCACTTCGTCTCGGCGCAGAGGTACACGTTATTTACCGTCGTTCTGAGGCAGAGCTTCCGGCCCGTGCAGAGGAAGTTCATCATGCAAAAGAGGAAGGTATCATCTTCGACCTTCTGACCAACCCGGTAGAAATTCTGACCGACGACAAAGACTGGGTAACCGGTATCCGCTGCATCCGTATGGAACTTGGCGAGCCGGACGCTTCCGGAAGAAGAAGACCGGTTGAGATTCCAGGATCTGAGTTCGAAATTGAAGTAGACGAAGTTATCATGTCTCTTGGTACTTCCCCGAACCCGCTGATTTCTTCCACCACCTACGGTCTGGATGTCAACAGAAGAAAATGTATCGTAGCTGAGGAAGAAACCGGAAAGACCAGCAAAGAGGGCGTTTACGCCGGCGGTGACGCTGTAACAGGTGCAGCAACCGTTATCCTTGCTATGGGTGCCGGAAAAGCCGGAGCTAAAGGAATTGATGAGTATATCAAAAGCAAAAATGCATAAGGCATTGCTTTTCTAAACTAAAAGCCATATAGACGCGGACAAGAAGTGATCTATATGGCTTTTGGTGTTTTTGACAGATATCCGAAAGGGTTTTAAGATTACAGAATGAAAATTACAGTATTGACAGTAGGAAAAATCAAAGAAAAATATCTGCGGGATGCGATTGCCGAGTATTCGAAGCGCCTCAGCCGCTATGCAAAGCTGGAAATTATCGAGGTGGCGGATGAAAAGACACCGGACAACGCGAGTGAAACCGTAGAGACAAATATCAAAAACAAAGAAGCAGAGCGCCTTCTCAAATATATCCGGGATGACGCTTATCTGATTACATTGGAAATTAAGGGAAAACAGCTCACATCCGAGGAGCTGGCCCAGAAAATAGATACGCTCGGCGTGCAGGGAACGAGCCATATTATTTTTGTGATCGGTGGTTCCTTAGGGCTTGGCGAGGAAGTTCTGAAGCGTTCGAACTATGCGCTCAGTTTTTCGAAAATGACATTTCCGCATCAGTTGATGCGGGTTATTCTGCTGGAACAGATTTACCGGAGCTACCGCATTAACTGCGGGGAGCCATATCATAAATAGCTGCGAATAAGAGAGGTGTGATTGCGATGCGTGAAATGCGTTTAAAAAAGCGGGAGATTACAGATCCTGAAATTTTAAGAGAAATTCTGGAAAGCTGCGAGGTTGTGCGGATCGGGGCGATGGATGAGGAAGGCATGTTTATCGTGCCGATGAATTATGGATATGATGTCCGGGAAGAAGATGGAACTCTTCACGTCTGTCTGTACCTGCATGGGGCAAAAGAAGGGCGGAAGGCGGCTGCATTTGCAGCGGATCCGCGCGTGGCGGTGGAGATGGATTACAACCATGAAGTGATTACAGGTGACTATACGTGTGCGTATTCCTATGCGTACCGCAGTATCATGGGAAACGGAACCATCACGGAGGTGACAGATCCGGAGGTAAAGAAGAAAGGCCTGGAAAAAATCATGGCGCATATCGCACCGGAGGCGAAGATCGCTTTTCTGCCGGAGATGGTGGAGCGCGTTGCCGTATGGCGCATAGACATCGATATATTTACCGGCAAAGAGCGCAGACGAAAATAGAGTGTTCGAAGCTCCGCAGGCTGCAGACGGAAAAAGACAGCAGAAAGGACAGCAGAAATGATTAAAATTGATCTGATTACAGGCTTCCTTGGCTCAGGGAAGACGACTTTTTTGAAACAGTACGCAAAGTATCTGATGGCACAGGGAAAGAACATCGGCATCCTGGAGAATGATTTTGGGGCAGTCAATGTGGATATGCTGCTTCTGCAGGAACTGCGCGGCGATCAGTGCGAGCTGGAGATGATTTCCGGCGGATGCGACAAAGAGACACACCGCAGACGATTCCGCACGAAACTGATCTCGATGGGCATGAGCGGCTACGACCGCATTCTCGTGGAACCGTCGGGGATTTACGATGTGGATGAGTTCTTTGACACGCTGTATGACGAGCCGCTGAACCGCTGGTATGAGGCGGGAAGCGTCATCACGATTCTGGATGCCGGGCTCGATGAGAAGCTGTCGGAGGAAGAAGAGTATCTGCTGGCTTCCGAGGCGGCGAACGCTGGTAAAATCGTGCTGAGCAAAGTACAGAATGTTTCGGAGGAAAAGAAAGAAGAAACGATTGCCCATCTGAACCGCACGCTCGAGCAGGCAGGCTGCAGAAGACAGTTTTCTGATGCAGAAATTTTACAGAAAAACTGGGATGATCTGACAGAGGATGATTTCAAAATGCTCTCCGAATGCAATTACCGTTCGGAGGATTACCGGAAGCTGGATTTCGGCGAGCAGCAGACATTTGATTCGCTCTGCTTTCTGGAGCCGAAGATTACGGAAGAAGCGCTGAAAAAGGCAGCAGAAGCAATCTTTGCGGATTCATCATGCGGCAATGTATTCCGGATCAAAGGAATTGTAAAGACGGGCGAAACTGTGTGGAGCGAAATCAATGCGACGCGGGAACAGATGACATTCCAGGCAGTGCCGGAGAGCCAGGAAGTGCTGATTGTAATCGGCGCGGGGCTTTCGAAAGAGCGGATTAGTGGAATTCTCGGAATTAAGTAAAATAGGGAGCATGACGGAAAGGGGTATTTTCCATCATGCTCCTGCTGGTTTGGCTAAATAGCAGTTACTGTAAAATGCGCTGCCGTTCTGACAGTGTGGGGAACGGAATGATTTTGGAATCCCGTGCATCATCCGGTGTACAAAGAGCAGTCAACGGTTGCGGCTGATTTTCCATGGTCTGGAAGGAGAGAATGCCATCTTTCCATAAAACGACATCATCCGGTGAATGGACGGCAAAATAGCGGTGCAGCACATCGAAAAGAGAGGATGGAACTGCCGCAAGATCGTGCTCGGGATCGCTGGAATATAGAAAGATCCGGCTTCCCGGAAAACGACGGGAATGGATACCGGCAGAGGGAGCGGTAAAATCCGGGTTTTCGGTAAAATATAAGGATCTTTCTGCGGGTCCGGAAAACGGAATAGACAGCGTTGTGGAAACAACTGGCGCTTCTTCTGCAAGGGCTGGCTGCTTCTGAAATTTGCACAGGAATGGGATATTTTGAAAAAATGTATATTTCTTTCTCATAAGACTCACCTTTCAGCCGGAAAAGATCTGGCATTTGGCAGGGTGGATGTTATCGTTTACTTTAATTTTATCTTATCAGAAGTGCAGAAATAACAGGGTTAAACATTTGTAAAAAGCGTGTAAAACATCTTAAAGAGAAAGAAAAGAGAGGGGAAATCATATGGAACAGGAAGTAATGCAGGCCATTCGGGCAGAACTGGAAAGCAATATAGATGCAAAATACCGGGAATTTCACAGCTCTCTTGTTCCGGGACAGAACTGTCGGATTCTTGGTGTCCGCATTCCGGTTTCGCGACGGATTGCAAAAGCGACAGCAAGAGACCATTATGAAGTTTATACCGAACAGTTTAATCCGGAAGTCTACGAGGAGCTTCTGATCCGCGGAATGATGATCGGCTACGGAAAGCTGACCCGTGAAGAACAGACGGCAGAACTGGACCGCTTCGTGCCGATGATCAACAGCTGGGGAATCTGTGACAGCTCCTGTGCAACGTGCCATTTTATGAAGAAAGACCAGGAGTATTGGTATGGATATCTGCAGAAATGGCTGAAAAGCAGCCGGGAATATGAAATCCGGTTTGGTGTTGTGTGTCTGCTGGACTTTTTTATCAACGAAGCGTATATCGATGCTGTGCTGGAGGAGATGAAAAAGATTCATCACGATGGCTATTACGTAAAAATGGCCGTCGCCTGGGCAGTATCGATCTGTTATATTCATTTTCCGGAAAAAACACAGAAACTGCTGAAAGAAAACAGTCTCGATGACTGGACACATAACAAAACAATTCAGAAAATCAGAGAGTCGCTGCGGATCAGCAAAGAAGAAAAAGAGATGCTGAAAACCTGGAAGAGATAAAAAGAAAACCGTATCGCCGCGTTTTGAATATCGCAGCAATACGGTTTTCTTTCTCTTTTTTGAACTTATTCGTCCCATCCCTCAAAAAGCCGGATGTTGACGGCAATATTTCTTGCAATTTCACCTTCGCTTTTCCCGAGATCTGCCACATCCGATACCGGCGGAAAATCAGGTTCTTCTTCCGTCAGTTCCAGAGAGATCCAGTCATAGGCGGAGTGAATGGCATCTTCCAGCGCCTCGTCGAGGGTATCCCCTTTTGCATAGCAGCAGGCGAGATCTGGAAAATAACCTTCGTAGGTTCCCTGTTCGGTTTTATGAAAAACGGCTGGATAAGTAAATTTCATAGTGTTTCTTCCTTCTTCCTTTTCTTTTTCACGGAAATTCTTTTTTATCGTAGCACTTTTTCTCAAAAGATACAATGCCTAAAATACAATTGATCGTATTTGTAATCTATGCTAGAATGAAAAACAGATAATTGGAAAATACAAATGAAACCAAGGGAGGATTTCTCTTTGATAAAAGTAATTTTGTGGGACATCGACGGAACACTTCTGAATTTTAAGATGTCGGAACGATATGCAATTGAGTACTGTTTCAACAAGTTTCATATGGGAACCTGCACGGACGAAATGCTGCAGCGCTACAGCGTGATCAACCGCGGTTACTGGGAGCGGCTGGAGACGGGAGAGCTTACGAGAGAACAGGTGATGCTTGGACGATTCCATGAATTTTTTGAATCGGAAGGACTGCCGACGGATCAGGTAAAGGTATTCAATGATGAATATCAGATCCGCCTCGGCGATAAGGCTTTCTTCTGCGATCACGGAGATGAACTGGTAAAACGGCTGAAAGCTACCGTAAAACAGTATGCAGTAACAAATGGAACCACTGTTGCACAGGAGCGTAAACTCCGCTTTTCCGGGCTTGATCAGCTTCTGGACGGCGTTTTTATCTCGGAACAGGTCGGTGTGGACAAGCCGCAGAAGGCTTTTTTTGATGCGGTATGGAACGAAATCGGAAGTTATGCACCGGATGAGGTTGTGATCGTCGGCGACTCCCTCACAAGTGATATCCGCGGCGGAAAAAATGCAGGAATCCTGACCTGCTGGTACAACCCGGATCATCTTCCGAACAAAATTGAAGTTACACCGGACTGTACCATCGACAATCTTCAGGATATCCTTTCGTATCTGGATGAAAGCAGGTGATTTGCTAATGAGAACACGCGTATTACAGGAAAAAAATTACGCGGAGCGGATGCAGAATGGTGTGGAGCCGTACCTCGCCGCTCATGCAGAAGAATTTTACTGGGAAAGGGAGAGCGGTCATCCGATTCATGTTCTTCGTTACCGCGCATTCCGCCCGAGAGGTGTTGTTGTAATCTCACACGGTTTTACGGAAAATGCAGAGAAATATAAAGAGATCGTGTATTATTTTATCAAAGAGCATTTTCATGTTTATCTGCCGGAACACTGCGGCCACGGAAAGAGCTACCGTCTGGTGGATGATCCGTCGCTTGTTTATGTCGATTCCTACCATCGTTATGTAGAAGATCTGCTCTTTGTTGCACGAAAAGCAAAAGCAGAGGCATGCGGTCTTCCGCTCGTTCTCTATTCTCACTCGATGGGCGGCGGAATCGCAGCAGCAGCGGCCGCCAAAGCGCCGCATCTGTTCCGGAAAGTGGTCTTGAGTTCGCCGATGATCCGTCCGCTGACCGGAAAAGTGCCGTTCGCCGATGCAAAACGGATCGCAGCTTTTGCCTGTGCCACAGAACGAGGCACACAGTATGTGGTAGGACAGAAACCATACCAGGGAATCGAAAGCTTTAAACAAAGTTCGTCCCTCTCCCGTCCGCGCTTTCTCTATTACCAGCAGAAGCGGGAAAAAGAGCCGCTGTATCACCTAAATGCCGCTTCTTACGGATGGCTCCATGCCGCCGCACATCTGTACCGCGATCTGATGCGGAGCGGATGGAAACGGATCGAGGCTCCTGTCCTTTTATTTCAGGCGGAGAACGATCATCTTGTGTCCAACCGTGCCCAGGAGCGGATGATCCGGAAAATGGCAGAACGCCGTCCCGGCATGGCAAAAATGGTAAAAGTACCGGGCGCAAAGCATGAATTGTTTGGAACCAGAGGGCGCATGCTCCAGACGTACTGGAATATGGTATTTGCTTTTTTTGAAAAAGATCTGTAACAAAAGAGAAGGGATGACAAAATGACACAGACAGAAATCGAAGAATATATTACCCAGTTTCCTATCTATCAGTATGCATTTGTAAAACCGGAGGACATCGAATTCAATGACCGGGTCCGCCAGATCTGCAAAAAGGAGTGCTCCCGCTACGGAGCCTCCTGGTCCTGCCCGCCGGCGGTCGGCACTGTTGAAGTCTGTAAGGAGCGTTGCATGAACTACGATCACGTTCTGTTCTTCTCCAGCATCGCAGAAGTGGACAACATCATGGATATGGATGAGACATTAAAAACAAAATCGGAGCACGAAAAAATCACACGCGAAATCGAGCAGCATTTAAAAGACAAAACCCTGCTCACCTTCGCCCTTTCCTCCGATTCCTGCCAGCTCTGTGATAAATGTACCTACCCGAGAGGCGGCTGCCGCCATCTTGAACTGATGCATCCATGCATCGAGAGCCACGGCATCGTTGTTGCAAACCTGATTGAAAAAAACATGATGGATTATTACCTCGGCGAGCATATGGTCATATGGTTCAGCATGATTTTCTATAAAGAATCGTAATCTGTGATGTAATTTTCCATTCTTTCAAACGTATTTATAATAGAGGATTTCGCTGTAAGAAATTCAGAAAATACACAGGAGGGGGAATGAAGCATCTGCGGAGTCTGTTTCCGTCAGCGCTACGGCAGAGCCGGCGAAAAAAGCGACGCCGACCGAAACACCAACACCGACAGCGACTGAGACACCAACTCCAACGGCTGCTCCAACCGAAACGCCGACCCCTGAGCCAACCATAGAAGCTGCGGCGGAAGAAACCGTTGAAACGCAGGCAGCGGAAGAAACGCAGCCGGCAGTGACTGCTGAAGAACCACAGGTAACGGAAGCTCAGATGACGAGAGAAAATGCAGAAGCCCAGGGGTATGAACCCTGCAAAAAATGTTTTTAAAAAGAGAAATGAAACCCCGCAGCCTGATCGGGCAGGAAACCCCAGCGGCTGTGGGGTATTTTTGTGCTTTTTTCTGCATAAAATAGCGATAGAACAAAAAGCAGACCCGCAAAGCGGAGGAGGTTTTGGATGCGAAAAAAGAAAAAGCAGAAAAAATCACTCCATCCGCCGGGCGGGGAGCTGCTTTCGGCGATGCAGGTTCCGTCAGATCTTGCTTTTGGCGAGCCGGTTGTGACGTTTTACGGCGGGAGAGAAGTGCAGATTGAAAATTTCCGCAGGATTCTGGAATATAATGCGTGCCGCCTCTGTGTGCTTACACAATATGGCAGGCTGCTCCTTGTGGGAGAGGGAATCCGGATTGTTTCGTATTCCGGGGAGGAGATGCGGGTGGAAGGGAGAATCGATCAGGCGACGTTTCAATAAGTGTAATGATTCCAATCATTCCAATGCTGAAAAGGGGGTGTGCGTTTGCAGAGGGGAAAGGTTTTCTGGAAAGGCAGTGTGCGGATTCGTGTGACGGGCCGTGAACCGGAGCGTTTTTTCAATCTGTGCGGGCACCATAACATCACACTGTGGGACGTGACAGAACATCAGGCTGCTTTGAGATGAGCCTTCTGCCGGAAGATTTTTTCCGCCTCCTGCCGATCCGCCGCAAGAGCGGTGTGCGCATCCGAATACAGAAAAAACAGGGACTGCCTTTCTTTTACCGGCGAAGTTTAAAAAGAAAGGCATTTTTTATTGGTATTTTTCTCTGCCTGGCGGGACTTTACACGCTGTCGCAGTTCATCTGGAATATTCATGTGGAAGGAAATTACGCGAACAGTACGCAGACGATCTTAAACAGCCTTGACGCGGCCGGGATTCATCATGGAAGCTGGAAAAAACGTGTGGACTGCAGCCAGACCGCATCGTATTTGCGGGAGCAGTTTCCGAATCTGACCTGGGTGTCCGCAAAAATAGAAGGGACGCAGCTTGTCCTTGCGGTAAAAGAAAACGTAGACGGCTATGTGATCGAAGAAAAAGCAGATGATCCGCAGAATCTTGTGGCGAAAAAAGAAGGGACGGTCGTGCGTATTATCACACGGAACGGCATTCCGCAGGTGCTCCCCGGTGATACATGTCAAGCGGGAGACATTCTTGTAAAGGGCGAGATTCCGCTTGTGAATGACAGTGGGGAAACGTATGATTATTCTTATGTTCACGCAGACGCGGATATTGACCTTGAGACGACGTGGTACTATTATGATACCTTTCCGCTTTCCCATACGGTACGGACATATCAGAAAGCAGAGAAAAAAACGCCGGTATTCCAGATTTCTGCTTACCGATTTTTCCTTGGAAATCTGCTGCCGGAGAATTTTGTGGAGAGTTTGCGGAGCATGACCGGAACGGCGGATCAGAAAACAGAGAAAAGGGAAAATGGAGCAGACGAGGAAGTGTCCCTTCAGCAGCTTTATCTGACAGAAAACTTTGCCCTTCCGTTTTATTTCGGCTACCGTCAGAAATTTCCTTTTGAAGTTCAGAAAGAAACCTACTCAGAACACGAGGCAAAAGAAAAAGCCTCGCAGAATTATCAGAAATTCCACAGAAATTTATCAGAAAAAGGACTTCAAATATCGGAGAATCATGTTACAATAGAACTTAACGATACGTCATGTATCACAAAAGGGACACTTCGCGTGATAGAACGGGCCGTAGAAGCACAGCCCTGCGAAATGCAGAAGATGTCGGATGGAAAGGAAACAATGGTAGATGAACAGCAATAACAACATGATAGAACTGCAGATGGAACTGCCCATCGAACATGAAAAGAAAGTATTCGGCCAGTTTGATGAACACATCAAAATCCTGGAGAGATCCCTGGCGGTTACGCTGATCTCCCGGGACGGCGTTTTAAAAATTGTGGGCCCGGCATCGAATGCAGCGCGCGCAAAGGAATGTCTGACACAGCTTCTGGAGCTCTCACGCCGCGGAAATGATATCAACACACAGAACGTCAATTATGCAATCTCACTTGTTATGGAGGACAGCGGAAGCAGCCTTGCTGAAATCGACAGTGACTGCATCTGCCACACGGTCGCAGGCCGTCCGGTCAAACCGAAAACACTCGGTCAGAAAGCGTACGTGGATGCGATCCGGGAAAAGATGATCGTCTTCGGCGTCGGCCCTGCCGGAACCGGAAAAACGTACCTTGCGATGGCGATGGCGATCACGGCATTCCGAAACGATGAGGTAGGCCGTATTATCCTGACGCGTCCGGCGATTGAGGCGGGTGAAAAACTCGGTTTCCTGCCTGGCGACCTGCAGAGTAAAATTGACCCGTATCTGCGGCCGCTCTACGACGCGCTGTATCAGATCATGGGAGCAGAGAGCTTCCAGAAAAACATGGAAAAAGGCCTGATTGAGGTTGCGCCGCTCGCGTACATGCGAGGCCGTACGCTCGACAATGCGTTTATTATCCTTGATGAGGCACAGAATACGACACCGGCGCAGATGAAGATGTTCCTGACCCGTATCGGTTTCGGTTCCAAAGTCATTGTAACCGGAGATGCCTCTCAGAAGGACCTTCCTTCCGGTACACGCTCCGGCCTTGATGTGGCAATGCAGGTACTGAAAAAAGTAGACGGAATTTCCTTCTGCGAGCTGACGAGCAAGGACGTTGTCCGTCATCCGCTGGTGCAGAAGATTGTACAGGCTTACGATGAATATGAAAAGAAAGCAAAGCCGGAAAATCACAGCGGCAGAGCAAAAAGTACGACGAGAAAACGGAGGGAAAATAAATGACACTGACGTTTGAAAATGAACAGGATTTTGACCTTGGATTTGATCCGGAAGAGGTTGCAGCAGCGGTAATCAATGGTGTGCTGGATCAGGAAGCGTGCCCGTATGAGGCAGAAGTAGAACTGATTCTGACTGATCCGGAAAATATCCGCACCATGAACCGGGAACACAGAAACATTGACCGGGAGACAGACGTGCTTTCTTTCCCGATGGTAGATTATCCTTCTCCGGCTTCGTTCGATTTTCTGGAGACGGAAGAGGGAGATGACTGTTTTAACCCGGACAGCGGTGAGCTGATGCTGGGTGATATTGTGATTTCTGTTGCGCGCGCAAGAGCGCAGGCGGAGGAATACGGTCATTCTTTAAGACGCGAATTTGCTTTTCTTGTTGCACACAGTATGCTGCATCTTCTGGGTTATGATCATATGACACCGGAGGAAGCAGCCGTGATGGAGGCAAAGCAGGAAGAGGTGCTGCAGCGTCTCGGTATCACAAGAGACTGATTGAAAGAAGAAAAGGAGGGGTCTTTATCAAAAAGAGAGGGTTTTACACATTGGGGATTGCTCTGCTGGGAAGCATGATGCTGTTCGGATGCCGGAAAATTGGGGAAACGGCACCGGAAACTGCATCGGCAGGAACTTCTTATGTCTCAGAAGAGACAGCAGGGGAAAGCAAGACAGAAACGAAAGCTACGGAACCACCGGCCCCGACCGAAGATCCGGCACCGGAACCGCTGGTTCCGGAAGCGATTGAGCCGACACCCGCGGAGGATGCGCTGCCGGAAGGTATGGTGAAAAGTTATCTGACAGGAGAACCTGTCGCCGAAGTACAGGGAAGAAGGCGCCCGGTGGCGGTTATGCTGAGCAATATCATCAGCGCCTGCCCGCAGAGCGGTATCAGCCGTGCGGGAGTGATCTATGAAGCGCCGGTCGAAGGCGGCATTACGCGCCTGATGGGGCTGTTTGAAAACTATGATGATCTCGAAAAGATCGGATCGGTGCGGAGTTGCCGCGAATATTATGTGTATCTGGCAGCGGGATTTGACGCTCTGTATTACCACTATGGACAGGCGGCGTATGCGATTCCGCTGCTCGAATCGGATCACATAGACAATGTGAATGGCATGGAGTATTCGGAACAGGTGTATTACCGGACGTCGGATCGTCCGTCGCCGCACAATGCGTATTTGGATGCGGCCGGGATTGCAGCGGGAATCGATCTCTGCGGCTACCGGACATCTTACAAAGACGGTTATGACGGATTTTTCCAGTTTGCATCCGAGACAGAACCGGAAACGCTGGAACAGGGACGAAATGCCGCCTATGTGGCACCGGGCGGATATTTCCACAATAATCCATGGTTTTCGTACGATGAGGCGAGCGGCACGTATTTGCGTTATCAGTTCGGGGAACCGCAGATCGATGAGATGACACAGGAACAGCTTGCGGTGAAGAACATTATCGTGCAGTACTGTTCCTGGAAAAAGTATGATGACAATGCGGAATATCTCGATATTGATGTGGTAAACGGCGGAATGGGAACGTATATCACAAGCGGAAAGGCCATCGACGTGACATGGAGCAAGGATGATCCGTGGGGTGTCACAAAGTACCGGGACAGCAATGGAGAGGAGATTAAACTGAATCTTGGAAAAACATGGGTTCTGATTGTTTTAGATAATTATGCAGATGAGACTGAAATCCGGTGATAAAGCTGGATTTCAGGATTTTTCTCAGATCGGCTGGACAGATCCTGTGTTTTGCGGTAAGATAAAAAGAAAATCCGGTCATTTAACCGAATCAAGCAAGTCCCTCGCTTCTAAAGCGGTGGGATGAATTGTTAAAAGAAACATAACGGTAGTGGCAGGCGGAGAGAAATCGGTATCCTCCACTGACATGAGGCGAGTCACAGTCGAACTATTTTCGACATGTCAGACTCTGTGAAAATACCGACTGTGAGTTGAAACAAAGGAGAAAAATACAGAAAATGGAAATTAATATACAGAGAATCAACGAACTTGCCCGCAAGGCGAAAGCAGAGGGGCTGACACCGGCGGAGAAAGAAGAGCAGCAGAAGCTGCGGAGAGAATATATTGCAGCCGTGAAAATGAACCTCCGTACCCAGCTCGACAATATTGATGTGCAGGAGAAAGACGGAACAATTGTAAATCTGGGGGAGCGCTATGGAAGCAAAAGGAAACATTAGAAAAGAAGTTTTTGCCCGAAGAAGAGCAGCCACACAGGAAGAAATTCAGGAAAAGAGCCGTATGATTTATGAAAAAATCACGGCTCTGCCGGAGTTTCTGGATGCGGACTGCTTTTTTGCGTATATGGACTTCAAAAAAGAAGTCATGACACGGGATCTGATCGAGAAGGCCCTGCAAATGGGAAAGACGGTCGCTGTGCCGCGCGTGGAAGGCGATGATATGGTTTATTATGAGATCAAAGATTTCTCCACGCTGAAATCCGGCTATTTTGGCATTATGGAGCCGGACGGCGGAAAGGTCTGCACGCGGGAAGAGGGCTTTCTGCTGGTACCCGGTGTGGCCTTTGATCCGGCGCGCCACAGAGTAGGATATGGAAAAGGATTTTATGACCGCTTTCTTGCCGCACATCCAGGGTTTACAACGGTTGCAGCGGCGTTTGAGTTTCAGCTGTTTGATGCGGTGCCGTTTGAAGAGACGGATGTTCTGCCGCAGATGCTGGTGACAGAGCAGAAGATTTACCGTTAAGCCAATTACGATAAGACAACACGAGGAGGAGACGAGTATGATGAAGCTGGAAGAAATCGGAACGAGAGCCCGCCAGGCGGAGCCTGTGCTTCGAATCATGGAGACGGAGAAGAAAAACCGTGTGCTGAAAAAAGCAGCGGAAAACCTTGTGGCAGACGCCGAAACGATTATCGCGGCCAATGCGCTGGATATGGAGCATGGAAAAGAAAAAGGCATGTCTCAGGGACTTCTGGACCGGCTCTTTCTGGACAAAAGCCGGATTGAAGCAATGGCAGAAGGCATGTGTCAGGTATCCGAACTGGACGACCCAATCGGGGAAGTGCTGGGAATGAAAAAACGCCCGAACGGTCTTCTGATCGGACAGAAACGTGTTCCGCTCGGTGTTGTCGGCATCATCTACGAGGCACGCCCAAATGTGACGGCGGATGCATTTGCACTCTGCTTCAAAACGGGAAATGTCGTGATTTTAAAAGGCGGAAGCGATGCAATCCACTCGAATACGGCGATTGTTGCCTCTCTTCGGAAAACACTGAAAGAGGAGCAGGTGCCGGAAGACGCCCTGCTTCTGATCGAAGATACCTCCCGCGAGACGACGGCGCAGTTTATGAAGATGAACCGCTATGTCGATGTCCTGATCCCACGCGGCGGCGCCGGACTGATCCGCGCTGTCGTGGAAAACAGCACGATTCCTGTCATTGAGACGGGAACCGGAAACTGTCATATCTACGTGGATGAGACAGCCGATCTTTCCATGGCAGTGGATATTATTCTGAACGCAAAAACACAGCGCGTTGGCGTATGTAATGCATGTGAATCGATTGTGGTACACGAAAATGTACGTGAAAAACTGCTCCCGGTTCTGGAGGAACGATTAAAAGAAAAACATGTGGAAATGCGCGCAGACGAAAAGGCAAGAGAATACATGCCGGAAGCAGAAGAAGCGACAGAAGAGGACTGGGGAAAAGAGTATCTCGACTACATCGTGTCCATCAAAACCGTCTCTTCCATCGACGAAGCGATTGCACACATCAACCACTACAACACAAAACACTCCGAAGCAATCATCACCAACAACTACACCCACGCCCAGAAATTCCTGGACGAAATCGATGCAGCTGTAGTCTACGTCAACGCCTCCACCCGCTTCACCGACGGCTTCGAATTCGGCTACGGCGCCGAAATCGGAATCAGCACCCAAAAACTCCACGCCAGAGGCCCGATGGGACTGCTGGCGCTGACATCGATTAAAAATATCGTATACGGAACGGGACAGATCCGAAAATAAAAGAAGAAAGATCTTGTTGTCAAAGGGCAACCCAGTTGATCCAGTGACCGATTGCTGACGACCACCCGTCACCCGATCACTGACCAACTCCCAACTGTCCCTTTTCTGGATCAACAGCCCAGACAACAGCCGCATTGTTCACCTTCTTCGGACTTGGAAGAATCGAAGGTCTTGGAATCGGAACGGTAGCAGCTGCTTTTACGATGGGAAAAGGCATTGTGCTGATGGGAAAACTGCTGGATAAAAAGTTTGCGTTTGTCTCCGTTTTATCACCGGAAAGACCGTAAAATGCAGGGCTGATATTTGATCGTAAAAAATTAGAAAAAAATGTAAAATCCTCTTGAAATCAAGGGGATTTTACTATATAATGAGCAGGACAAAAACAACTGCAGAGTAAGTTCATATGCGTAAAGTGCTCCCAGGATAGAGAGTAGCCAGGGAGACGAAAAGAGAAAATCTTGCGGTATATGAATTGCATCTCGCTGCAACAGAAGATAGAGACAAGAGATTATCTCCTATTGTAGTCAGATATCTGTAAAGGAGGTAATTTTTTTATGCAGAAAAATGCAAATGAAACAGCAAAAGAAACAAAAAACATGTTTCTGCAGTCAGCAAAAGAGCTGAAAGCAGTCACAACCCTCGCAGCCTGTGCCATGTTCGCAGCGCTGGCGATGATTCTGAACCAGGTAGCATCGATTGATATCGGACCTTATGTCCGCATCGGATTTTCTGGAATCCCGAACCGCCTTGTCGATTACCTGTTCGGACCAGTGACAGGATGTCTTTTCTCCGGCATTCTTGATGTCGTAAAATACTTCCTGAAACCGAGCGGCCCGTTCTTCTTCGGATTCACCTTTAATGCGATGCTGGCATCTTTTATGTATGGATGCTTCTACTATCGCAAAAAACTGACCATCAAACGTGTGCTTGCAGCCAAGTTCATCGTTATGCTGACTGTCAACGTACTGCTGAACACCCTGTGGATCAGCATGCTGTATGGAAAAGGAATCATGGTGCTTCTTCCGGCACGTGCCTTAAAGAACCTGATTATGTGGCCGATCGATTCCATCATTTTCTATAGCCTGACGAAGTTGATCGAGCAGACCGGCGTCTTCCGCATGTTCCATGCAAGAACCGCTGCACAGGCACAGAGATAAAGAAAAATTCAGACACCATCAAAACGATACATTTACCAATCTGCAGAAAAGGTACTGTCCGCCAGAACAAAAAGGAAGCGGATGGGTTTTGTCGGAAAAGAAAAGCGAAAAAGAACTGCGGCAGGAACTTCCCCAAAAGGAAGCCTGCCGCAGTTCTTTTTGTATGAAAATCCCATCAGGCGGACAGCGATTTTACTGATATCCGTGATCTGACCAGTCCTGGTTTTTGATCCGCTCGTAATCCTCCTCTGTAATCGGAAGAATCGTTCCATGCTTGTAGCCGTATGGGAACGAGAAGGAAGCATCAGAACGAACAAATTTTCCGGAAGCAAGGCTGTCTGCAACAAACGGCACATATCCCTGGCCGGCACCCGGAACGCCGTCGTTGACAGCTTCCCAGTGGAAACCATCGCGGCTTATGCCGAAATAAACCTGTTCGCCGTCCGGTGTTGTTTTTTCCCGAAAATGAACAAATAAATATGCCTGTGCCATAAAATAAAACTCCTTTATGCATATGTTTGGATGAAAAATTCAGATGTTCTGTTTTTCAGGCCATACCTTATACGGTTCCATTATTTTGTAAGACGGATCACATTCCAGCTGTGTTTTCCAAGAACGGTGTGCATTTTTCCATTCTCCAGTTTGGTAGCATCGGAATGGGTCGGAGCAACGTGGTTCGGATCTGCTTCGGTGTTGACCGCTTTCATATCGTCGTTTGTCAGCACGATGTGCTCAGCCAGACGACATCCTTCGAACTGACGCAGATCGCAGGAAACCTCCATATCCTCATCCAGGCTCTTGTTGACTGCAAAAATGGTCAGTGCATCGTTTTCCTCATCCCAGATGCAGACAGAATCGAGATACGGAGCTTCGCCGTACGTTTTGCTCTCGTAAACCGGTGTCAGAACCTGTGTATTTAAGACGGTTCCGCGGCCGTATACGCTTGCATGCATGTATGGATAGAAGATCGTCTGACGCCATGCACCGGTATCGGATGTCATGATCGGAGCGATAACGTTGACAAGCTGTGCGAGGCAGGCAATCTTGACACGGTCTGCGTGGCGCAGGAGTGTGATCAGCATGCTTCCGACGAGAAGTGCATCCTCAAAGTTGTAAACATCCTCAAGCTGATGCGGTGCGCGTACCCATTTCTCCAGCTTCTGATCCTGCTCATTGCTGTGATACCATACGTTCCACTCATCGAAGGAAAGGTTAATCTGCTTTTTGCCGTGTTTTTTCGCTTTGACTGCATCACAGATCGCAACTACACCGGAGATGAAATCATCCATGCCCTTGGAGCTTGCCAGGAAATCGACAGTATCATTTGCATAATTTCCGTAGTACTGGTGTAAAGAAAGGTAATCCACCTCATCATAGCATTCGTCCAGAACCGTATATTCCCAGGAACCGAAGGTTGGCATCGTAAGATTGGAGCTTCCGCAGGCAACAGTTTCAATCGTCGGATCCATGAATTTCATCAGACGGGAAGTCTCTGCTGCAATACGTCCGTACTCAGAAGCGGTCTTATGTCCCATCTGCCACGGTCCGTCCATCTCGTTGCCGAGGCACCAGAGTTTGATGTTGTGTGGATCTTTGTAACCGTGGGATTTTCTCAGATCACTGTAGTAGGTGCCGCCCTTGAAGTTGCAGTACTCCAGCACATTTTTGGCATCCTCCGGTCCGCGGGTTCCGAGGTTAACGGCCATCATAATATCACTGCCGGCTTTTTTCGACCAGTCCGCAAACTCATTCAGACCGAATTCGTTTGTCTCAATCACGCCCCAGGCAAGATCCGGTTTTGCAGGCCGTTTGTCTTTCGGACCTACGCTGTCTTCCCAGTGATAGCCCGAGACAAAGTTTCCGCCCGGGTAACGGACGATCGGTACCTGAAGCTCTTTGACAAGATCCAGGGTATCTTTTCGGAAGCCCTGCTCGTCGGAGAGAGCACTTCCTTCCTGATAGATGCCTTCGTAAACGGCGCGTCCAGGTGCTCGATAAAGGAACCGAAGATTCGTTTGTCAACTTTTCCGGTGAGAAAATATTTGTCAATGATAATCTCTGCTTTTTTCATACTTAAAAATCCTCCTGTTAAAAGAAATGTTCGTTTTCAGACACGATCCAGAAAAACAAAGGATCACCGGCGTGTCTATGATTTTATTCCACCGTTTCGCTTTCGCTTTGGATAGTTTCAATTTTAACAGGAAGATAGAAAAAAACCAGAGATTTTTGTCCGGCAAATTTGACTTTTTTTCCGGTTTTGCGGTAAAATAGGGAGAAGAAAAGAAAAGGGGAAACGAGAAGAATGGAATTTTCAGTTCATATTTGTGAATATAATAGATCCAACGCCGATTATGAGACGATATATCGGCCGGAGGGCAGCGGGGACTATCTGTTTCTGTTGTTTAAAACGCCGATGAAGGTGTATGACAGAACTGCGTTTTTCATTGCACAGGAAAATGCCTGCCTTTTTTACACGCCGGATCACGAGCAGCATTATCAGGCTGTTCAGAAGTTTCGCAACAGCTATGTCCATTTCTGGTGCGGTAAGAATCTGGGTGAAACGTATGGAATTCCGCAGAATGCTGTTTTTTATCCACAGAATACGGAAGCAATTGATGAGCTGATTCGCCTTTTGCAGAGGGAATATATTGTGAAAGATCCATACGCAGTGGAATATGAGGAAGCACTGGTTCGTCAGATGATGATTACGGCATCGCGCGGTATGCGGCTGTACCAGAAAGCGGCAGAGGAGCCGGCCGGACTGTATCAGGAATTCCAGGAGCTGCGCCTTAAGATGTTGAGCCATTATGAGAAAGGCTGGACGACAGAAAAGCTTTGCCAGATGGCCAATATGGAAAAAAGCCAGTTTTATTCTTATTATAAACAGTTTTTCAGCAGCACCCCGCACAGCGATCTGATTGAAGTACGGCTCGACAAGGCGAAAAATCTTTTGACAAATCAGGCACTTTCCATCGGACAGACCGCGGAAATCTGCGGTTTTTCCAATCTGTCTCATTTCAGCCGCTATTTCAAACGCCACTGCGGATGTTCTCCGCGGGAATGGCAGCAGCAAGGCGGAAAAAGCATAAAATATAAAGTGAAGTTGCAGGAAGATGAGAAATGCTATAGCTTTTCCCAATAGCTTATGATAAAATATTCAGAAGATGTTGGAGTCAAAAGGTACTTTGGCCATGATATCTTCAGAAAAAGTAAGAAAAAGGGAGAGCAGTATGAAAAAGAGAGAGTCATTTAACAGTCGGTGGGGATTTATCCTGGCCTGCATCGGCTCTGCAGTTGGAATGGGCAACATCTGGATGTTCCCTACCCGGGTTTCCTTGTACGGAGGAGGTTCCTTTCTGATTCCGTATTTCCTGTTCGTTGCACTGATCGGCTTTACCGGTGTGAGCGGGGAGATGAGTTTTGGCCGTGCCACAAGATCCGGTCCGGTTGATGCGTTCGGTTTTGCATGTGAAACGAAAGGAAAACGAAAAGCCGGAGAGGCGCTTGGTCTGATTCCGGTGCTGGGTTCCCTGGCAATGGCGATCGGTTATACGGTTGTCATGGGGTGGATTTTCAGGTACATGATCGGAACCTTTACCGGAAAGACACTGTCAGCTGTGAGCGTAGAGGATTTTGCCGGAGCGTTTGAATCCATGGCATCTGCGTTTGGAAACAATTTCTGGCAGATCGTAGCTCTTGTGGTTGCGATGGTCATTCTGGCATTTGGTGTTGGTAAGGGAATTGAGAAGGTCAATAAGGTGCTGATGCCTGTTTTCTTTCTCCTGTTTGTTGCACTTGGTATCTATGTTGCCTTTCAGCCCGGTGCAGCGGATGGATACCGTTATATTTTCCGTGTGGAACCAAAAGCACTTGCAGATCCGAAGACCTGGATTTTTGCACTTGGTCAGGCATTCTTTTCCCTGTCTGTAGCCGGAAACGGAACACTGATCTATGGTTCCTATTTGTCAGATGGAGAAAATATTCCGGCCGCCGCCGGAAGAGTAGCATTTTTTGATACGCTCGCTGCTATGCTTGCTGCGCTGGTTATTATCCCGGCGATGGCAACTACGGGAGCACAGTTAAATACAGGAGGACCTGGACTTCTGTTCATTTTCCTTCCGAATTTGATAAAGTCTATGCCGGGTGGCGCGCTGATCGCAATCGTTTTCTTTGTCGCTGTCTTTTTTGCCGGCCTTACCTCTCTGATTAACCTGTACGAAGCACCGATTGCAACGGTACAGGAAAAATTTCATCTCGGAAGAGTAGCAGCCTGCGGTGTGATCGGGGTTATCGGTGTGGTCGTATCTCTTCTGATCCAGGGCATTGTATCCCAGTGGATGGATGTTCTGTCGATCTACATCTGCCCGCTCGGCGCCGGCCTTGCCGGAGTCATGTTCTTCTGGATCTGCGGAAAGAAGTATGTGCAGTCCCAGGTAGACAAGGGAAGAAGCAGCAAATTCACGGATCTGTATTATCCGATCTGCAAATATATCTACGTGCCGATCTGTGTGCTGGTTCTGATTCTCGGAATCGTGCTGGGCGGAATCGGCTGAAACGATGTTGATAGAAAACGCGCCTGTCGTGCGGAAAAAAAATCCGGCGGCAGGTGCGTTTTTTGATAAAATTTTTCAAATATATAAATCCGATTGAAATACTCGGAAAAAAGATCTACAATCGGAGGCGAAAACAGAGATTTTAACCTCGAAGCAAAATAAGGAGGATATCAATATGGGAAAAAATCTTTTAACAGTGAAAGATTTAACGGTAAATGTAGAAGAAAAAGAGATCCTGCACGGCGTCAATCTTACGATTGGAAAAGGGGAGACGCATGTGCTGCTTGGACCGAATGGTACCGGAAAGTCGACGCTTGGCAATACGCTGCTCGGCAATCCGAAATATAACGTGACACGCGGCGAAATCTGGTTCCAGGGAAAGAACATCACAGAAGAGCCGGTCAATGAACGCGCCAAAATGGGACTGTTTCTCTCGTTTCAGAATCCGCTTGAGGTGCCTGGCGTAACCTTAAGCTCTTTTATCCGCAGCGCCGTCGAGTTAAAGACCGGCAAACGGATGCGTCTGTTTGAGTTCCGGAAAGAACTGGAAAAAGCAATGGAAGTTCTGCAGATGGATCCGTCGTATGCAGACCGTGATCTGAATGTCGGATTTTCCGGCGGTGAGAAAAAGAAAGCCGAGATCTTGCAGCTTCTGATGCTCGAGCCGTCCCTTACCATTCTCGATGAGACCGACTCCGGCCTGGATGTCGATGCGGTCCGCACCGTTTCTGCCGGAATTGAGGCATACCGCAGAAAATGCGGAGGAAGTCTTCTGATCATCACGCACAGCACGAAGATTCTGGAATCGCTGATGGTGGATCAGACCCACATCATGGTGGAAGGTGAAATCGTCAAAACTGGCGATGCATCTCTTGTAGAGGAGATCAACCGGGACGGATTTGGAAAATACGAAAAGTCACTGGCGTAAAACCGAAGGTACAGAAAGGATGAAAACGCTGTGAGAGAAAAAAGTTATGTAGAGGATATTGACCGAAGCATCTATGATTTCAAAGACGATGAAAAGGATGCCTATAAAGTAAAAGCCGGCCTGACGCCGGAAATTGTACAGAAAATTTCGGATGAGAAGAAAGACCCTGCCTGGATGCAGCTGTTCCGTCTGCGTTCTTTACAGATCTACAACCAGATGCCGATTCCGGATTGGGGTCCGTCGATCGAGGCTCTGAACATGGATGACATCGTAACGTATGTCCGCCCGAATACCAAAATGAAAGCAAAGTGGTCCGATGTGCCGGATGACATCAAAAATACGTTTGAGCGTCTCGGCATCCCGCAGGCAGAGCGGAAATCACTCGCCGGCGTGGGCGCACAGTATGATTCGGAGCTGGTCTATCACAACGTCCGCGCGGAAGTTGCGGCGCAGGGTGTTGTCTATACCGATATGGAGAGTGCGCTGCATGGTGAGTACGCGGATATGGTGCGGAAACACTTTATGAAACTGGTGAAACCGACCGACCACAAATTTGCCGCACTGCACGGAGCCGTCTGGTCCGGAGGTTCGTTTGTCTATGTGCCGAAGGGGGTTTCCGTGGAAATCCCGCTGCAGTCGTATTTCCGCCTGAATGCGCCGGGCGCAGGCCAGTTCGAGCATACGCTGATTATTGTCGATGAGGACGCGGACCTTCACTTTATCGAGGGCTGTTCCGCACCGAAATACAATGTGGCCAACCTCCATGCCGGATGTGTGGAGCTGTTTGTCGGAAAGAATGCAAGACTCCGTTATTCTACGATTGAAAACTGGTCGAAGAATATGTACAACCTGAACACGAAGCGCGCGCAGGTCGAGGAGGGCGGAAAAATCGAGTGGGTTTCCGGTTCATTCGGCTCCCACGTTTCCTACCTGTACCCGATGAGCGTGCTGAAAGGAAGAGGCGCAAAGATGGAATTTACCGGCATCACGTTCGCCGGTAAGGGCCAGAATCTCGATACCGGAGCGAAGGTTGTCCACAGCGCGCCGGATACGAGTTCCTATATTAACACGAAATCGATCTCGAAGGACGGAGGCATCAGCACCTTCCGTTCGTCAGTCTCTGCAACAAAAGCGGCAAAGAACACGAAATCAGCCGTTTCCTGCCAGTCTCTGATGCTCGATGACATCTCCCGGTCGGACACGATTCCGGCGATGGATATCCGTACAAAAGATGCGAACATCGGCCATGAAGCACAGATCGGAAGCATCAGCGATGAAGCCGTCTTTTATCTGATGTCGCGCGGCATGACGGAAGAGGATGCGAGAGCGTGCATCGTCAGCGGATTCGCGGATGATGTTTCAAAAGAACTGCCGCTGGAGTATGCGGTGGAGATGAACAATCTGATCCGCCTCGAGATGAAGGGCAGCATTGGATAAGGAGGCCAGACACATGGAAGAACAGAACAGCATGAAAATCAACCAGCTTCCATCGAAAACATGGTACTGGCTGGGATTAAATGATACAAAAGTAAAATGGGCGGCGGGTGCGCCGTGTGAAATCTGCGCGGAAGAGCCGTCTGCGGATGATGAGATAACGGGTTTTCCGGAAGCTATGAATACCGGGGCAGGAAAAGAGACGGATGTCCTTTTTGCACCGGAGCAGACGAAAAACTGGAGTGTCTCTGCAAAGGAGGGGCAGACGAAACAGGTCACGCTTTCCATCGGACAGGGAAAAGAGAAGGTTTCATCCGGAAAGATCCGCGCGGCGGCAGAAGAGGGAGCTTCCCTTACCGTTTTCGAGGTATTTGAACCGGCACAGGCAGCGGGACAGCTCGCGGTGCGGACAGAACTTTACGCGAAAAAAAACAGCCGCATCCGGCTCGTGCAGGTGATGATGCGCGGTGAGGAACAGGAGCTTTTAAATGATGTCGGATGCATCTGCGAGGAAAATGGTGCACTGGATCTTTTACAGGTCGTTGTCGGAAAAGGCGATGTCTATGACGGTATCTGGACCGAACTGCAGAAGGATCACGCATCACTGCAGGCAGAAATCGGCTATCTTCTGCAGAATCAGCAGAAATTTGATGTCAATCTGAATGTGCGCCACTTCGGAAAAGTAACCGAGAGCACGATCCAGGCAGACGGAACGCTGATGGATGCGGCGGAAAAGATCTTCCGCGGCACAATCGACTTTGTGCGCGGTTCGGCAGATTCCGTCGGAGCAGAGACAGAACAGGTATTGCTGCTCGGCGATGATGTAGTCAACAAGACGATTCCTGTGATCCTCTGTGCAGAGGAAAACGTACAGGGAAGCCACGGCGCGGCAATCGGAGAACTCGATGAAGAGACACTGTTTTACTTCGGTGCGCGCGGCATGGACCGTACACAGGCAGAAAATACGATAGCGCGGGCGAAACTGGAAGCAAAAATCCAGAAGATCGGCGATGCGGACATCGAACAGAAAGTAAAAACACAGCTTGCGGAGGTGCTTGACCGTGACAACAGATAACATCAGAAAAAATTTCCCGCTTCTGCAGCAAATGGACACGATCTATCTGGACAACGCGGCGACGGCACAGCGCCCGTCATGCGTTCTTGCTGCAGTACAGGAATTTTACGAACAGAAAAATGCAAATCCTCTGCGAGGCTTCTATCCTTTAAGCCTGGAGGCGACGGAGAGCTATCAGGAGGCAAGAAAGACCGTACAGGAGTTTATTCATGCAGAAGAGCCGGAGGAGATTATTTTTACCCGGAATACAACGGAAAGCCTGAACCTTGTGGCATACAGCTATGGCCTGAACTTTTTAAAGGAAGGCGACGAGATCGCTGTAACAATCATGGAGCATCACAGCAATCTGCTTCCGTGGCAGATGGTGTCGCGTATGACTGGGGCGAAGCTCCATTATCTGGAATGTACCAGTGAGGGCGAGCTGACCGATGAGGAGCTCCAAAAGGGCATTAATGAGAGAACACGTCTTGTGGCTGTTGCGCAGGTATCGAATGTGCTCGGCTGCGTGAATCCGCTCCAGAAAATCACGGAGATGGCGCACCGCGTGGGAGCCGTTGTCGTTGTGGACGGCGCCCAGAGCGTTCCGCATATGCCGGTCGACGTACATGCGCTGGATGCAGATTTTCTCGCCTTTTCCGGCCATAAGCTGATGGGCCCGATGGGAATCGGCTGTCTGTATGGAAAACTGGAACTGCTGGAAAAAATGCCGCCGTTTTTAACCGGAGGCGAGATGATCGATTCCGTTCACCGCGACGGAGCCGTTTTTGCACCGGTTCCGCAGAAATTTGAGGCGGGAACGGTAAATGCAGCCGGTGCGGTGGGGCTGGCCGCAGCGATCCGGTATCTGCAGGAAAAAGGATTTGATTATATCCAGAAAAAAGAGCTGGAACTGACGCAACGTGCTATGGAAGGACTCGGCGCGCTGCCGTACGTTCATATCCTCGGTTCCAAAGATCCGGCCAACCATACGGGCATCGTTTCGTTTACGATTGACGGCGTGCATCCGCACGATGTGAGCGAAATTCTTTCTTCTGACGGCATCGATGTGCGGGCAGGCCACCACTGTGCACAGCCGCTTCTGGAATATCTTGGCGTCCGAAGTTCGACAAGAGCCAGCATGATGTTTTATAATACACCGGAAGAGATTGATGCACTGATCGAAAGTGTATCCACAATCAGAAGGAGAATGGGCTATGGAGAGTAGAGGATTTTATAACGAAATTTTGACGGAGCACAATCTGCGTCCGGAATTCAAGCATGATCTGCCGGATGCGGACATCGTACTCGAGGGCGTCAACCCAAGCTGCGGCGATGATATCTGGCTGAAATTAAAAGTCGACGGCGATGTGATCACGGACGGTGCGTTCGTGGGCGACGGCTGTGCGATTTCGCAGGCATCGGCGGACATTATGCTCGGCATGATCATCGGAAAGACGAAGGACGAGGCACTGCGCCTGGGAAATCTGTTTCTGCGCATGATCAAAGGAGAAGCATCCGACGAGGAGATTGACAAACTCGAGGAGGCTGGTGCACTGAAGGACATCTCCCACATGCCGGCAAGAGTGAAATGTGCAGTGCTTGGATGGCATACGCTGGAAGAGGCATTTAAACAGGAAAAATAAGAACAGAAAAACTTTTTGCATTTCTGAGAAAAAGTATCACTTTACCCACTTGCAATTTTCAAAAAATTAGTTATAATGAATTACAGTTAGTAAAGACTAACCAAAGTGAATCAATCATTGTTATCTCCCGTCTGCGGATCTTGGACACTTCGCAGGCGGGAAACTCCAGAAACAAACGAGAAAGGAGCACACGAAAAGTGAAGAGCCTGAAAATTGAGGAAGTAAAAGGAAGAGAAATTCTGGATTCCAGAGGAAACCCAACCGTAGAAGCTGAGGTTGTTCTTGCAGGGGGCGTTGTAGGGCGCGGCATGGCACCAAGCGGCGCATCTACCGGTGAGTTTGAGGCACTGGAATTACGAGATGGAGATAAAGCAAGATACCTTGGAAAAGGTGTGCAGAAAGCAGTAGAAAACATCAACACCGTCATCAACGATACCTTAAAAGGTATGGATGCATCCGATACCTACGCTGTAGACAAAGCCATGATCGATGCAGACGGAACAAAAGATAAATCCCGCCTGGGTGCAAACGCCATTCTGGCTGTATCCATTGCCTGCGCAAGAGCAGCAGCAAACGCACTTGAGATTCCGCTGTACCGCTTCTTCGGCGGCGTTTCCGGAAATCGTCTGCCGGTTCCGATGATGAACATCATCAACGGCGGATGCCACGCACTTTCTTCCGGCCTGGATGTACAGGAGTTCATGATCATGCCGGTTGGAGCATCTTCTTTCAAAGAGTGCTTAAGATGGTGCGCTGAGGTCTTCCATGCACTGGCTGCCATCTTAAAAGAGCGCGGACTGGCAACATCGGTTGGAGATGAAGGCGGTTTTGCACCGGCTCTGAAATCCGATGAAGAAGCCATCGAGACCATTCTTGAGGCAGTGAAAAAAGCAGGCTACGAGCCAGGCAGAGACTTCAAGATCGCGATGGATGCTGCTTCCTCCGAGTGGAAGACAGGACCAAGGGTGAATACAAACTGCCGAAAGCCGGCACTGTATTTACTTCCAAAGAGCTGATCGCTCACTGGAAAGCACTGGTAGAGAAATATCCGATCATCTCCATCGAGGATGCTCTGGATGAAGAAGACTGGGAAGGCTGGAAAGAGCTGACCGCAGAGCTTGGCGGAAAAGTACAGCTTGTCGGTGACGACCTGTTTGTAACCAATACTGAGCGTCTGGCAAAAGGTATCTCCCTTGGCTGCGGAAATTCCATCCTGATCAAACTGAACCAGATCGGTTCTGTATCTGAGACCCTTGAGGCAATCAAAATGGCTCACAAAGCAGGCTACACCGCAATTTCCTCCCACCGTTCCGGTGAGACCGAGGATACCACCATCGCAGACCTGGCTGTTGCCCTGAACACCTGCCAGATCAAGACCGGTGCACCGAGCCGTACCGAGCGTGTTGCAAAATACAACCAGCTTCTCCGAATCGAAGAAGAACTTGGAACGGCCGCTGTATACCCTGGTGCAAGAGCATTTAATGTGACACAGGACTAAGCAGTAAATAACATAATACCATAAAAAAAGACAAGATCCTTCCTCTTAAAACCAACCATAAATAAGTGTCCCCGGGGCCGTTGAAAAACGTGTTTCCCGGGGATTCTTGCATGCGGGGGAGGGGTATATGAAAAAACACTTGACTTGAAGCGGACTTGAAGTGTTATCCTATCTAGGAAAATGTAAAAATAAGGGGGATATATCGAAATGAGCGAAAGATTATGGAATATTCTTCTGGATTCTTTCTGGAAAATCTTTCTGCCGGGCCTTAAGGTGACGATTCCGCTTACTGTAATCTCGTTTTCCATTGCACTTGTAATTGCGACGGCAATGGCTATGGTACAGTTTGCAAACATCAAAGGCCTTCGTCAGATTGCACGTTTCTATATCTGGATTTTCCGCGGAACCCCGCTTCTGGTCCAGCTTTTCGTTGTGTTTTACGGACTTCCGCGCGCCGGTATTCTGATCGATCCGTTTCCGGCGGCAGTTCTCGTCTTTTCCCTGAATGAGGGCGCCTACAGTGCCGAGACGATGCGTGCGGCCCTGGAAGCCGTTCCGGCAGGCCAGCTCGAAGCCGGCTACTGTGTCGGCATGTCGTATCTGCAGATCATGCGGAGAATTATCCTTCCGCAGGCGATGCGCACCGCTTTCCCGCCGCTTTCCAACTCTCTGATCGCCATGGTAAAGGATACTTCCCTTGCCGCAAATATCACCGTAACGGAGATGTTTATGGTAACGCAGCGGATTGTAGCGCGCACCCATGAGCCGCTGGCACTGTATATTGAAGTAGGACTGATCTACCTGCTGTTCTCCACTGTGCTCACGAAGCTGCAGGGAATCGGAGAGAAGAAACTGAGTACATATCAGAAAAAAGGGGAATAAGCCATGCTGGAAATTAAAGGATTAAAGAAAGCGTTCGGCAGCCTGGAAGTATTAAAAGGTGTAGATTTAAAAGTAAAACAGGGCGATGTTGTTGCAATCCTCGGTCCGAGTGGTTCGGGAAAAACGACGATGCTGCGCTGTGTCAACTTTCTGGAGCATGCGGACGGCGGCAGCCTGATCTTTGACGGGAAAGAATATCCGTTCCACAACATCAGCAAAAAAGATATCGCGGCGATCCGTCAGAAAACCGCATTTGTATTTCAGAACTATAACCTGTTCCTGAACAAAACAGCCCTTCATAACGTAACCGAAGGCCTGATCATCGGCAGAAAAATGCCAAAAACCAGGGCGGAGGAAAAAGCGCGTGCAGCGCTTGAAAAAGTAGGCATGCTGGACCGTGCGGACTACTATCCGCATCAGCTTTCCGGCGGACAGCAGCAGAGGGTGGCAATCGCCCGTGCACTGGCAACCGATCCGGAAATTATCTATTTTGATGAGCCGACCTCAGCACTCGACCCGGAGCTGACCGGCGAGGTGCTTGGTGTTATGCGCCAGCTTGCCAAAGAGGGAATGACAATGCTCGTTGTCACGCATGAGATGGGCTTTGCAAGAAACGTTTCGAACAAAGTTGTCTTTATGGAAAACGGCGTTGTCGTTGAGGAAGGTCCGTCGAAGGAATTTTTCGCAAATCCGCGGGAAGAGCGGACGAGAACATTTTTGCAGAATATTGAACAGCATTACGAGTAAGGTATCCCGCAAAGCGGCAAATCCTGCCCGGAGCACGGAATCCGGACAGTTTGCAATAAAGAAAACAGAAGAAGCAAAGGCAGCTTCTTCCAGAACAAAACAAAAAAGGAGTGGCGAATATTATGAAAAAGAAAATGGCAGCAGTATTTCTGGCAGGTATCCTGACATCATCCTTTTTACTGACCGGATGCGGAAACAGCACGGCAGATAACAGCAGTGCTTCTTCCTCTTCATCAGCATCTTCTGCAAGTGCGTCTGGGGATCTTTTAGAGCAGATCCAGAGCAAGGGTGAGATCGTTGTGGCAATGGAAGGAACCTGGGCACCGTGGACGTATCACGATGAGGACGACAACCTGGTCGGCTATGACGTAGAAGTGGCACAGCAGATCGCAGAGAAACTCGGCGTGAAAGCAACCTTTGTAGAGGGTGAGTGGGACGGCCTTCTTGCAGGAATCGATTCCGGCCGGTACGATATCATGGTAAACGGCGTAGATATCACAGAGGAGCGCGCTGAGAAATACAGCTTTTCCGATCCATACGCATACAACCGCACCGCTGTTATCGTAAACTCTGCTAACGATGAAATCCAGTCCATGGAGGATCTCGACGGAAAGAGCACCGCGAACACCATTTCCAGTACGTATGCAGAAGTTGCCGAGAAATATGGCGCAGCCGTTACCGGTGTTGACGATCTGGAGCAGACTTTCGAGCTTCTCTTAAGCGGCCGTATCGATGCAACTCTGAACGCAGAGGTAACGTATTACGATTATATGAAAGCACACCCGGATGCAGAGATCAAAATTGCATGTCTCGATCCGGAATCCACAAAAGTCGGTATTCCGATGAAAAAAGGCGATGAGACCAAGACGCTGCTTGAGGCAGTCAACAAAGCACTTGGCGAGCTCGCAGAAGAAGGAACACTGACAGAGCTTTCGGAAAAATATTTTGGAACGGATATCTCCAAAGAAGCAGCAGAATAAGATACAAAATAAAGAAGGTTACAGATCATGATTGCAAATTATCATACCCATACATGGCGGTGCCGCCATGCGGACGGAACGGAGCGGGAGTATGTGGAGCGCGCGATTGAGGGCGGCCTTAAAATTCTCGGTTTTTCCGACCATTCGCCTTATCCGTTCCCGGACGGCTACGATTCCGGCATGCGGATGCGGCTCGATCAGGTGGAAGGCTATGTAGACACCGTGCTGGCATTGAAAAAAGAGTATGACAAGGATATTGAAATCCATCTCGGACTCGAAACAGAGTATTTCCCGAGATTCTGGGATCAGCTGATTGATTTTTTGTCGGACTATCCGTTTGAGTACTTTGTGCTTGGCCAGCACAGCCTGGGAAATGAGATCGAAAAGATTCTCTACAGCGGCCATGGAACAACAGACGGAAGCTACCTGAAACAGTATGTGGACCAGTGCCTGGCAGGCATCGATACCGGAAAATACCTGTATCTGGCACACCCGGATCTCTTTTTATTCAACGGCGACGAAGCAGTGTTCGACCGGGAATACCGGAGACTCTGCCGTGAGGTGAAAAAGAGAAACATTCCGCTGGAGATCAATTTCCTTGGTCTGATGGAAGAAAGATGGTATCCGAACGAGAAGTTCTGGAAGATCGCCGGCGAAGAAGGAAACACCGCCGTTTTCGGCTGTGATGCCCATACGCCGAAAGCCGTCTGGAATCCGGAGACGGAACAGAAGGCACTGCAGCTGGCAGCAAAATACGGTCTGAAAGTACAGGAAACCGTTCCGATGCCGAAGACATTTTAACAGAAGCAGAAAAAGCTGTTCTTTTCTGGTGAGAGTTTTGAAAACTCCGCGGAAAAGAACAGCTTTTTTGATATGAGATTTTTTATGCTTTTTTTGTGTGCATCAGCCGTACCGCCTCTTCCCGCTGTTTCAGAATCTTCTGAATCGAAGTCCAGTAAACAATCATTGAGACAACCGGCCCGATCAGGTCGGAAATAGGTTCCACGTAGAAGATGTTTTCCAGTGCAAAGAACCGCGGCAGAAGAAACAGAGCGGTAAAGTAGACGAATTTCCGGAAGAAGGAGAGTGCAAACGAATAGCGCACGCAGCCCATTGCAGTAAAGCCGTCTACAATCTCGTACTGAATGCCGAGCGGAATGACTGAGAGTGTCGAAATATGGATCGCGCGGACCACCATCGAGACGATCTGCGGATCGGAAGTAAAAAGCTGCGCAAACAGCGTTCCGGCGGCATTGGAGACGAGGAACATCAAGGTCGTAAATCCGGCACAGAGTGCGATGATGGTTTTCTGTGCCTCAAGAATACGCCCGGAATTTCCAGCTCCATAATTGTATGCGAGGATTGACTGCGTTCCGCCGCTGATTCCGCCGAGCGGTATCGTAATAATCAGCATAAAGCTCTGAACGATCGTTGCACAGGTGATGAAGCTGTCTCCTTGTCCGGCGGGTGCATACCGCTGCAGGACGGCGTTCATCGCAATGATCATCACATTGTCGATGGCAATGATTAGAAACGGAGTAAAACCGACTGTCAGAATGCGTTTCATGATCGCAAATGAATACCCGCCGAAGGTGATGCGGATCGGAATCGTCTTTCCGAACAGAATATGCAGCACATACAGACAGCTTGCGATCTGGGAGAGCACGGTTGCAATTGCTGCGCCACGCACGCCGAGATGCAGAACGAAGATAAACACAGGGTCCAGCAGCAGATTCAGGACGGCGCCTAGCAGAACAGATTTCATTCCCTCACTGGCAAAGCCCTGGCAGATCACAAACTGGTTCAGGCAGGTCGATAAAAGCGCAAACACAGAGCCGGAAACGTAGATCATAAAATAGGCTCTGGCGTAAGGATACGTAACGGTGCTGGCTCCGAATGCCATCAGCATCGGGCGGGTTAAAAAAAGCGCCGCGGCTGTCAGAACGAGAGACAGGGAAACAAGCATCAGAAACGCATTAGCCAGGATGCGGGATGCCTCTTTTTCATTTTTCTCTCCGAGCCGGATGCCGAGCAGCGGTGCGCCGCCGACCCCGATGAGGGAGGAGAACGCGCCGATCATGGTGAGAATGGGACCGCAGACGCCGACACCCGCGAGCGCCAGATCACCGACAGAGGCAATGTGGCCGATGTACATACGGTCTACAATGCTGTACAGAACACTCACGAACTGTGCCAGCATGCTCGGAAAAGCAATACGGGGAACCAGTTTTCCGATCGGATCGGTTCCGAGATGGTTTACAGTTTTCATAGAAAAATACCTTGTCGTTTTTTTGGGTTTGGGAACAGACAGCAAAAAACATGTCCGAAACAAAATCCGGAAGACTTTGTTTCGGACATGCCGCTTTTGGTCTGTTCTGATAGATCAGCTGACAGAAAAATTATTCAGCAAGAGTGGTCAGATCTACTTTGAAATCGTCAGATCCCTGTCCGTCTACGGTGTAGTAAGCGGCTCTCTGCTCTGCGTTCAGGTAGATTTTGATCTCGCCTTTTAATCCGTTTGCTTTTACTTCTTTTTTGATGACTGCTTCGAGGTCTTTCATAGATACTTTTGTCTCGAAGATCTCAAGAACGGTATCAGATACTTTTGTCATTTTACGTGGGGTTTTGGTTGCTTCTGCCATGGTTTCCGTGGTCTCCTTTTTTACTGTTTTTTTAACGGTTTCTTTTTTGGTTGCTTTTTTCGGCTCTTTTGCAGCTTCTGCTTTTCCTTCTGCTGCTTCTGTATGTAAGGTTTTTTCAGTCGTTGGTTTTACTTCTTTTGCCGGTGCCGCTGTCTTTACAACGGTTTCCGCTGTTTTTGCAGCTTCTGCAGCCTGCTGTTTCGCTTTGGCCATTTTTTTCATGGTTCTTTTATTCATTTTATTCACTCCTCTATGCGATATCTCTAATAAATTACCATGTTTTTTGCGTTCTGTCAAATTTAAATTCGAGAAAACAGCGGCTTTAGGATTGTACACGGCGGAGCACAGAAAAGATTTTTTCAGAATCCCAGATCTGCGGAACAGGGTAGGTGGGATTTGCTTCTTTTAAAGCACGGCGTGCTATTTCTGTGTAATCATTCGGCGAAAGGTGTGGCAGAGTGGATGGAATGTCAAACGAATCGCGCATAGCCTCGATAGCTGCAATCATCCGCTCAGCCTTTTCAGAAACGGTATCTCCGCCGAGAGAAAGCGCATCGGCGAGAACGGCAAGTTTAGGCGCAATGCAGGAACCGTATTCGCGCAGAACAGCAGGCAGCAGAACCGCGTTGGCTCTTCCGTGCGGAATGTGGTACAGTGCACCGACGGCGTGAGCGATGGCATGGACGTAGCCGACAAAGTTGTTGGTAAAAGCGAAACCGGCCAGATACGATGCATGAAGCATTTCCTGCCGTGCGGCAAGACGGGAGCCGTCACGCCAGGCTTCGGGCAGGGCATGGAAATTTTCGCAGACTGCCTCGATGGATGCATTCTGCACGCTGTGGGAGGCGAAGAGGTTCAGAAAAGCTTCCATGGCATGGGTCAGGGCATCCATACCGGTATCTGCGGTCATAGAGGACGGGAGGCTGATCGTAAGACGCGGATCGAGAACTGCCGTATCCGGGATCAGACAGAGGTCATTGACGGCGTATTTGTATGGTTTCCCGTCGATACAGTCTGTGATGACAGCTGCCGCCGTTGCCTCCGAACCGGTTCCGGCTGTCGTCGGCACGGCAAACAGCGGCGGAAGTTTCCGACGGACTTTCAGGAGGCCCCGCATCGCAGGAACCGTCTTTTTCGGACAGCAGACGCGGGCACCGATCAGCTTTGCTGCATCGAGAACGGATCCGCCGCCGATGGCGAGGATAGCCTGCGCCTGAATCTGCTGATAAAGACGGAAACCCTGTTCCACGCTCTCAATCTGCGGATCCGGGGCGATTTCGGAGAAAATGGTGACGGAAATGTTTTCTTTTTTACAGCCGTCCAGCAGAGACGTCAGTGTTCCGCGGCGGACAAAGCCGGGGGTAGTCACCAGGAGAATCCGGGAGATCCGGCGTTTCCGGAATAACGTGGGGAGCAGCAGAACGGCATCCGGTGCTGCAAGGAGTGTCTGTTTCTTATGCTCTGTCAGATGAAGAACGCGGCTCAACACCCACTGCCGGGTGCGGAACCAGAAAATGGAATGCATCAATCAAGTACCTCCATAAAAAATCGTGAGAATCGTATATCTCTTATTGTAACAGTGCACGGCAGGTTTTTCAATTCGTATAGGAATTTTGAATCTTCCGTGAAAAGAATTGACAGTGTAAAAAATGCGTGTTATAGTACAAATAGAACAGATAAAGAGAGCCAGGAATTGTTCACCTGGGAAATCAGGAAAAGGCTTGACTGGAGGTGCCTGATGATGGAAACAAAGAGAGATTATTATGAAGTATTAGGCGTCAGCCGGAATGCAGACGAGAAAGAAATCAAGCGTGCATACCGGAAACTGGCGAAAAAATATCATCCCGATACGAATGCGGGAAACCCGGATGCGGAAAAGAAATTTAAGGAAGTGACAGAAGCGTATTCTGTCTTAAGCGATCCGGAAAAGAAGAAAATGTACGATCAGTTCGGATTCGCGGCGTTCGACCAGGGAGCCGGCGCGTACGGCCAGCAGGGCGGTGGAAATCCGTACGGCAGTGCGTATGGAAACCCGTTCGGCGGAAGCGGAAACAACGGCGGCTATCACGAATTTCACTTTGAAGGAAACGCGGACGATATGTTCGGCGATTTCTTTGATCAGATGTTTCATGGCAAAAGCCGTGGATTCGGAAGCGAGCGGTATACGCGTTCGGGAAGTAGCAGACATCCGTTTGAGGATGCATTTTCCGGCCGCGGTACGGCAGAGGATCTCGATCTGCACGCTGAGGTTTCGATCCGCCTGGAGGAAGCGGCATCGGGCTGTGAAAAACAGATTACCCTGCGGAACCCGGATGGAACGACCAATACGCTGCTGGTTAAAATCCCGGCCGGTATCGAGAGCGGAAAGAGCATCCGTCTGCGCGGCAAAGGCCATACAGGATCAAACGGCCGCCGCGGCGATCTGATTTTGAAGGTCAATGTAGAAGAAAAGAAAGGCTTTGAACGGCGCGGAATGGACATCTACACGACGATTCAGATTCCATACACAACGGCAGTCTTTGGCGGTGAAGCGCGTGTCTCGACACTGTACGGAGATGTGGTCTGCAAAATCAAGGAAGGAACACAGTCCGGCAGTAAGCTCCGTCTGCGCGGCAAGGGCATGGTATCGATGAAAGATGCGAACGTGCACGGTGATCATTATGCGACGATTGAGATTGCTGTACCGCGCAGTCTGAACCGCACAGCACGCCAGAAACTGATGGAATATAAGGAAGCGTGCTGAAAATGTGAAGAAACTGTGAAATCGGAAAATCCGGGTTGACAAATCGTGTTTGTGGTATTATATTACATCTAGAACAAAGAAAAGGAATCAACAAGAAACCAATTCTTCCTTGCATGTTCCCAAACATCCTGTTCCAAGAAACTTATTCATAGCCACAAGGCAAAGCAAACTTAACACCCTTCACAAGATAAGAAGCCTGCTAAGAATCAGATTTTTGGAGGAAAAGGTAAATGAATACTTTAAAAGCTGAAAAGAGAAGTTTGGATGTAAAAGCAAAAAGACTTAGAAGAGAAGGATACGTTGTCGGCAATGTATTCGGCAGAGAGATGAAAGAATCCATTCCAGTTAAGATGGTAAAAAGAGATATCGAGAAACTGCTGAAGACAGACCACAAAGGCAGCCAGATTATGCTGGATGTCGACGGAACCGCATACGATGTCCTGATCAAAAATGTTGATTATAACCCGGTAGCCGGACAGATCGATTCGATCGAGTTCCAGGCACTGGTCAGCAACGAGAAAGTTCATTCCGTTGCAGAGATTGTCCTTGTAAACCATGAAAAGATCGCAGAAGGCGTTCTGCAGGAGGATCTGAACGAGGTTGCCTACATGGCATACCCGGCATCCCTGGTCGATCAGGTAATGGTCGATGTCGGAGAGATGAAGATCGGTGATGTCATCCGCGTCAAAGATCTGTCCTTGGCCGCTGACCCGGATATCACCATAAAGACCAATCCGGAATCCATTGTCGTAAGTCTGATGGCTTCCCACAACGTAGAAGCATCGGCAGAAGATACCGAAGAAGCAGAAGAGAAATAAACAGAATAAGCACATACAAAGAAATCCGAAGGCGTCAAAAACCTTCGGATTTTTTGCGTGAAAAATATGGTTTGAATCGATCAGATATAACTCATGAAGCCTTTTCCGATAATTTCGCTGCTCTTTGTGATCGCAATAAACGCGGTCGGCTCGGTATCATGAATAAACCGCTGAAGATAGACGGCCTGCTTGACATCCACAACCGTGAGAATGACTGTCCGCTGCTGGTCGGAGTAAGCGCCGACGGCGTCGTAAAGGGTTGCGCTGTGATTGAGATCCTTTGTGATGAAATCGCAGATCGGCTGCGGATTGTTGGAGATAATCGTAAAAAATTTATTCAGCTTCATCCGCTCAATCGTTTTGTCAATCAGCAGTGTTTTCGCTATCAGACCGAGAACCGAACAAAGTCCGGTTAAGGTATCGAAAATCAGGAAAGCAAGGATGACAACGATGAGGTCGGTCACCAGCAGGGCAGTGGAAATATTCATTGTAGAATATTTTTTAATAATCATGGCGATGATGTCTGTGCCGCCGCCGGAGGCATTCTCAAAAAACAGCAGTGCTGCCGCCAGTGCCGGAAGAATAATGGCAAAGCAGAGCTCCAGCATGATCTCATCGGTAAGCGGATGTGCCATCGGAAACAGCTTTTCAAAAATGTTCAGAAGAACCGAGGAAAGCACGGTCACGTAGGCTGTCTTGACGCCGAAGTTCCGCCCCAGCACAGCAAAACCAACCAGCAGAAGCAGCAGGTTGATAAAAAGGTTGATCTGTGAGGCAGTGAACGGAAGAAACCGGCAGATGACAACGGCCATACCGGATACACCGCCGAAAGAAAAATTATTGGGGAATTTAAAAACATAAATTCCAATGTCCATGATCAGAACAGCTGCGGTAATGACAGCATATTCTTTTAACGTTTGTAATGCAGGCTGCGATGCCTGTTCTTTTGTGTCCATTTTTTTGCTCCTTTATTTGAATTTGAGGCGACCTTCATTTTATTATAGAAGAAACTTTTTTGAATAACAGCTAATAATGTATCCCCCTCTTCAAACATAGCATGGCATATGGTAGTTTGTCCAGTTACATTTTCCTTATTTCCATTTTTCCGTTTTCCGATGGTTGTATCCAATTTATTTCTGTGGTATGATGAAGGGCAGGATCTTTTTTCGGAAAGAAAAAAATCTGCAGTTTCTGTTTCAAAATGTTTCGAAAAAAGAAGAAAAAACAGAAACAAAAATGGAGGAAGAAACATGAAAAATACAAAGGTTTATGTTGATTTTATAACAGAGAAACTGAAAAAACTGCTCTCCATCGACAGCCCGACCGGCTACACGAAAGATGCCATTGCATGGCTGAAAGCAGAGTACGAAGCGATGGGCTATGCGCCGGTGATCACCACAAAGGGCGGCCTTCTGGTGCAGCTTGCCAAAGGCTGTGAAGGAAACGGCGGTGTCCTTGTGGAGACACATACCGATACGCTCGGCGGCATGGTAGCGGAAGTGAAAGGAAACGGCCGTCTTCGTCTCACCGCGCTCGGCGGTATGAATCCGAACAATGCGGAGACGGAAAACTGCGTTGTCATCACAAGAGACGGAAAACGGTACGAGGGCTGCTTCCAGATGAACAACCCGTCGATCCATGTCAACGGTTCCTACGACCAGCAGGACCGCACCTACGACAATATGGAGGTCGTTCTGGATGAGATGGTCTTCTCCAAAGAGGAGACAAAAGCGCTCGGCATCGAGACCGGTGATATCGTCTGCTTTGAGACGAGAACCCGCATCACCGAGAAGGGATACATCAAGAGCCGTTTTCTCGATGATAAACTGAGCGTTGCAATCCTGCTCGGCTATGCGAAGTATTTAAAAGAAGAAAATATCACACCGTCCCGTCCGGTTTATCAGCACATCACCGTGTACGAAGAAGTCGGCCACGGCGGATCTGCTTCCGTGCCGGAGGGTGTGACGGATATCCTTTCTGTTGATATGGGCTGTGTCGGCGACGGACTGGAGTGTAAAGAGCATCAGGTATCCATCTGCGTCAAAGACAGCGGCGGCCCTTACAGCTACGATTTTACCGGTGAGCTGATTGCGGCAGCAAAAGCAAACGGAATCGACTATGCGGCGGATGTTTACCCGCACTACGGCTCTGACGTGGAGGCAACGCTCCGCGGCGGCGCAGACGCACGCCATGCCCTGATCGGCGCCGGTGTGTACGCATCCCATGGATATGAGAGAAGCCATGTGGACGGCGTGAAGAATACGCTGGAACTGCTTGCGGCGTATCTGGACAAATAAAAATAAGAACAAGTGAGAGAATTGCATGAGAAAATTAGCATTGCCAGAAGAAGTGCTGCTCCAGATTGAGCAGCCTGCGCGATACATTGGAAATGAATTCAACAGTGTCGTAAAAGACAAAGAGAAAGTAGCCCTGCGCGGCGCATTCCTGTTCCCGGATGTGTATGAGATCGGTATGTCCCACCTTGGCATCCAGATCCTGTACGATATGTTCAACAAACGCGAGGACATGTGGTGCGAGCGAGTTTATTCCCCATGGCCGGATCTGGACCGCGTGATGCGTGAACAGAACATTCCGCTGTTCGGCCTGGAATCCCAGGAGTCGGTGAAAAACGAGGATTTCCTGTTCATCACCCTGCAGTATGAGATGTGTTATACAAACGTTCTGCAGGCGCTCGACCTTGCCGGAATCCCGCTGCATGCGGTGGAGCGTACCGGCGAGGACCCGATCGTCATCGGCGGCGGCCCGTGTACGTACAACCCGGAGCCGATCGCTCCGTTCTTCGACCTGTTTTACATCGGAGAGGGTGAGGTTGTGTACGACCAGCTTTTCGACACGTATCTGGAAAATAAAAAGAACGGCGGAACCCGTCTGGATTTTCTGAAAAAGGCATGCCAGATCCCGGGCATTTACGTACCGCAGTTTTATGAAGTAACGTACCACGAGGACGGAACCGTTGCAGCCTTTACGCCGTCCATCCCGGAAGCGCCGGAAAAGATCAAAAAACAGCTCGTCATGGATATGACCGAGGCAACGTATCCGGAGAAACCGGTCGTGCCGTTTATCAAGGCAACACAGGACCGTGTCGTTCTGGAGATCCAGCGCGGCTGTATCCGCGGCTGCCGTTTCTGCCAGGCGGGTATGGTGTACCGTCCGACAAGAGAGCGCGATGTGGAGAAGTTAAAAGAACTTGCGACCCATATGCTGCGCAATACCGGCCACGATGAGATTTCGTTGAGTTCTTTGAGCTCGAGTGATTACAGCCATCTTCCGGAGCTTGTCAACTATCTGATCGACAGCTGCCCGGAAAAAGGTGTCAATATTTCCCTTCCGTCTCTTCGAATCGACGCATTTTCCCTCGATGTCATGAGCAAGGTACAGGATATCAAAAAGAGCAGCCTGACCTTCGCACCGGAGGCGGGAAGCCAGCGGATGCGGAATGTTATTAATAAAGGTCTGACCGAGGAAGTCATTCTCGACGGAGCCGGAAAAGCGTTTGAGGGCGGCTGGAATAAAGTAAAACTGTATTTCATGCTGGGCCTTCCGACCGAGACCGAGGATGATATCAAAGGAATTGCGCATCTGGCGGAAAAGATCGCAGAGCGTTACTATGAGATTCCGAAAGACCAGAGAAACGGAAAATGCCAGATTACGGCAAGCTCCTCGTTCTTTATTCCGAAGCCGTTCACTCCGTTCCAGTGGGCACCGATGAACACGGAGAGGGAGTTTCTTGACAAAGCGGCGATTGTAAAGGCAGAGGTCCGCGCACAGCTGAATCAGAAGAGCATCCGTTACATTTATCATGAGGCAGATATTTCCCTTCTGGAGGGATTCCTTGCACGCGGTGACCGGAAATGTGCCGAAGTTATTGAAAAAGCGTACAGAAAAGGTGCTATTTTCGATGCCTGGTCCGAGTATTTCCGGAAAGATGCCTGGGAAGAAGCGTTTGCAGAGACCGGCATTGACGTTTCGTTCTATGCCTGCCGTAAGCGCAGCACCGATGAGATCCTTCCGTGGGATTTCCTTGATATCGGCGTGACGAAAAAATTCCTGATCCGCGAATGGGAGCGGGCACAGCAGGAAACCGTTACCCCGAACTGTAAGATGCAGTGTTCCGGCTGCGGAGCAAAATCATTCGGAGGAGGTGTCTGCTATGAAAATCAGAATTAAGTTTGCCAAAACAGGTGTGATGAAATTTGTGGGTCATCTGGATGTGATGCGTTACTTCCAGAAAGCAATCCGCCGTGCGGAACTTCCGATCGCTTATTCCGAGGGCTTCAGCCCGCACATGCTGCTGTCGTTTGCTTCTCCGCTCGGTGTCGGCATCAGCAGCACCGGTGAATATTTCGATATGGTGCTCGCGGAAGATATGAAAACCGACGAGATTGTAAAACGTCTGAATGCGACGATGGTTGAGGGAATGGAAGTGCTTTCCGCCCGCCATGTGCCGGATGGAAAAGCAAGCAAGGCAATGTCTCTCGTAGCAGGAGCCGATTATCTCGTGCAGTTCCGCGAGGGAAAAATGCCGGAGATTGATCTGGAAACGAAAGTACCGGTGTTTTTTGCACTTCCGCAGATTGAGATCATGCGAAAGACAAAACGAAGCGAAAAGCTGACCGATATCCGCCCATGGATTTACGATATGAAAGCAAAGAAAAGCGGTGTCTGGATGCAGCTCTCCACCGGAAGTGTTTCGAACCTGAAACCGGAGCTCGTGATGGAAGCGTTCTGCAAATGGTGCGGGGTTGAACTGCCGCCGTTTGCATACACGATTCTGCGCGAGGAAGTTTACGCAGACATCGGAACGGAAGAAGAGCGAAAGCTGGTTCCGCTGGAAGCATTAGGAGAAGAAGTTGAGTAAACGAGTTGTCATTGCCCATCTGCCGTGGGAGGGAAAAGATTACCTGGTACACACGCTGGTGGAAGGAGAAAGACCGGTCGAACTGACGGCCCTCTGCAGGGAGAAGGAAACGCTGCTTGGCAATATCTATGTCGGCCGGGTGGAAAAACTGGCGCCCGGGATCCGCGGGGCATTTGTCTCGTTTGCGGAGCAGCAGAGCTGTTTTCTTGATCTGTCCCGTGTAAAAGAAGGGTATCTTCTGAAAAAAGCACCGGGAACGGAACTGCATGTCGGAGATGAAATTGTCGTGCAGATCCAGCGGGAAGCGCAGAAAACGAAGCTTCCGTCGGCGACAGCAGAACTTTCTCTTTCGGGAAGTGCCCTGGCGCTCTATTATGGAAAGCCGGAAATCTCATGCTCGGGACGCCTTCTGCCGGAGCAGAAAAAACGGTTAAAAGAACTGGGAAGCCGGATGTTTCCAGAGCTTTCCGGCGGAAGCCTTCCGTTTGGCGTGATCTTCCGCACCGCATCCGCTGATGCTTCGGAAGAAGAGATCCGGCAGGAATATCTCGAGCTGTCCGAAAAACTCGCGCGGATTGTCCAGTATGGAACGATGCGGAGCCTGTACTCCTGCCTGTATCGGGCGTCAGATGCCGTGCCGGAGCTCGTCAAACGGTATGCACCGTCAGTTTCAGAACTTGTGACAGATGACAGAGAAACGTATGAGATCTGCAGAGAATATCTGGAGCGCCATGATTTTCACGACTGCCGCCTGACCTGGTATGAGGATCAGCTTACCACACTGACAAAGAAAGAAAATCTCGAAAATCACGTAAAACAGGCACTCGACAAACGTGTGGATCTGCCTTCCGGCGGATTCCTCGTGATCGAACCGACCGAAGCGCTGACCGCGATCGATGTGAACAGCGGAAAGCAGCTCGGCGGACGGAAAAATACGTTTCTGTACAGCGTAAACCAGGAGGCAGCCCGCGAAATCGCCCGCCAGATCCGCCTGCGCGGGATTTCCGGTCTGATCCTGGTTGACTTTATCAACATGCCGGAAAAAGAGCAGGAGGAGCGCCTTCTCGGCTTCCTGCAGGGTCTTGTGCGGGAAGATCCCGTCCAGACCAAAGTTGTGGATATGACGGCGCTTCATCTCGTGGAACTGACGAGAAAGAAAATCCGCCGGCCGCTGGCAGAACAGATGAAATGACGGTGACCTTACAAAGGAGGAATGAATATGGAACCACAAAAGAAACCGATTCACCTCAATGAAAATGATACCCCATATCTTTACGAACCCTTTCGAAACCAGATGCCGGCAAAACGGCCGCATCCGGCGGAAAAAGAAAAGATACTGAAACCATGGCAGGGCCTGCTGGTGTTTGCCTTTCTGATGGTTCTTTTTAATCTCGCCGGAATCCCGCTGGTTCTTGCAGGCGGGATGTATGGAAATGCGCTGGACGAGATCATTGTATTCCTGATCGGATCCATTCTCGTCGTACGGGCACTTCATATTCCGTTAAAAGAAGTGTTCCCATTAAAAAAGCCGGATGGAGCCGGAATCCTCGGAACCATTCTGATGTGGTATGTGACGTACCGCGGTGTGCTTGCCCTTTTCCTTCTGATGGAATGGATTTTCCCGCAGGAATACGCAAGCCTCTCGGAATCCATGGACAGCAGTATGGCGGGCCTTTCCTATTTCGGCGAGCTGCTTGTCGTTGCGCTGACACCGGCCATCTGTGAAGAAGCACTGCACCGCGGTCTTCTGCAGTACAGCCTGCGCGGAATCAAAAAGAAATGGGTGATGCTGCTTCTGATGGGCGTTTATTTTGGCGCTTTCCACATGAGCATCGTCCGTTTTCTTCCGATGATGATGATGGGAATCGTTCTCTCGTATGTTCGGATGAAGACCGACAACATGTTTTACAGCTCGCTGTTTCATTTCGTCCATAACGCATCGACGATTGTGGCGAGCATTGCGGCAAGCTTCCTCTATATGTTCTCGCAGGGGAACGCAGCAGCAGGCAGCGGATACGCAACGGAAACGTACATCGGCATGTATCTGATCGAAGCGGCGCTGATGCCGATCGGTCTTTATATGGGAAGCCGTCTTCTGATGTACCAGCAGACAAAAAGCGAAGGATTTTTCCCGAAGGAGAGAAGAAAAAAGACCATTGCAAAAATCGTAATTCCGACCATTCTGCTGATCCTTGGCGGACTGTTTTTTCTTGGTATTGGTATGATGTAAAAAGAATCAAAAGCAGTTTGAGCAATTTTGCAGAAATGTCCAAGCCGGGTAGAAAACAGGTACGATTTATGATAGAATAACAGCAAATCAAGCGTTACACGATATTACAGAAAGGAAAAGCTGTTTCTCTAAAAAGAGACAGCAGGAATAAGAACTATGGCAAGAACAGCTATTGCTACCGACAGCAACAGCGGTATTACACAGAGTCAGGCGAAAGAGCTGGGCGTTTTTGTCCTTCCGATGCCTTTCTTCATGCGCGGAAAAATCCAGTTTGAGGATATCGACCTGACACAGGAACAGTTTTACGAGATTCTGGCAGAGGATGCGGCTGTTTCCACATCTCAGCCGTCTCCGGGAGATCTGATGGATTTCTGGAACAAAATTCTCGAAGAGTACGATGACATTGTTTACATTCCGATGTCAAGCGGCCTTTCCACCTCCTGTGATACAGCGACCGTGCTGTCCGAGGACTATGAAGGAAAAGTGCAGGTTGTCAACAACCAGAGAATCTCCGTTACGCAGCAGCAGTCTGTTCTGGATGCAAAGAAAATGGCAAACCGCGGCGTGGCAGCAAAAGACATCAAAGCAATTCTGGAAGAGGATGCGCTGGATGCAAGTATCTATATTATGGTAGATACGTTAAAATACCTGAAAAAAGGCGGCCGCGTTACGCCGGCAGCAGCCATGATCGGAACCGTTTTAAATATCAAACCGGTGCTGACGATCCAGGGAGAGAAGCTTGACGCGTTTGAAAAAGCGCGCGGTGTGAAACAGGCAAAGAAAGCCATGATCAAGGCTATGAAAAAAGATATGGACAAACGCTTCGCAAAAGAGCGTGCAGCCGGCATCATGGGACTTCACATTGCCTATACCGCAAACGACAAAGAAGTAATCGATGGATGGATTGTCGAAGTAAAAGAAGCCTTCCCGGATTTTGAAGTCGATGCGCATCCACTGTCCTTAAGCGTTGCCTGCCACATCGGACCTGGCGCACTGGCAATTGCATGTGAAAAAAAATCTGCAATTTCCTGAAAAATACTATTGACAAACAGCAGACGTGATGATATATTGTAGAAGTATGCCGCACAGAGAGGTAAAAGAGTCGAAAGACCACCGATCTGGCGAGTAATTGATAGGGAGGTGCCATATGTACGCAATTATTGCAACAGGTGGTAAACAGTACAAGGTAGCTGAAGGCGATGTTATCCGAGTAGAGAACTTGGCGTTGAAGCTGGAGAAACCGTAACTTTTGATCAGGTACTTGCAGTAAGCAATGACGGACTGAAAGTTGGCGAGGACGTTAAAAATGCATCCGTAACCGCATCTGTAGTTGGAAACGGTAAAGGCAAAAAAGTTATCGTTTACAAGTATAAGAGAAAAACTGGTTATCATAAGAAAAACGGTCACAGACAGCAGTACACTGAAGTGAAGATTGAAAAAATCAACGCTTAAGTCTTATGATTTGTATAACCGTAACAGAGTCTGACGGCGAGTACATCTCCGTGGAGTCAAACGGTCATGCAGGCTATGCAGAGGAAGGGCAGGATATCATCTGTGCCGCTGTCTCCGCATTGATTGTAAACACCGTAAATTCCGTGGAAACATTGACAGAGGATCTGATTATAAGTGAGGCTGGAGATGGATACGTGTATTTTTCATTCCCGAATGGGTATTCTGAAAGTACCGCACTTCTTGTAAAATCACTTTTGCTGGGCCTCGAAAGTATCCGCCGCGATTATGGAGCACAATACTTAGAGATCGCATTCAAGGAGGTGTAATACCATGTTAAATATGAACCTTCAGATTTTCGCTCATAAAAAAGGAGTTGGTTCTACCAAGAACGGTAGAGATTCCGAGTCCAAGAGATTAGGAGCAAAAAGAGCTGACGGACAGGTTGTAAAGGCTGGAAACATTCTTTACAGACAGCGTGGAACCAAGATTCATCCAGGCGTGAACGTAGGAATCGGAAAAGACGATACCTTATTCGCTATGGTTGACGGACGCGTAGCTTTCGAAAGAAAAGGACGTGACAAAAAACAGGTTTCCGTATATCCGGTAGCAACAGAAGAGTAAGACAAAGGTGCGGCTTCAAATCTTAAGAGGTTTGAAGCCGTTTTTGTTAATAATAATTAAAGGTCCAGCAGACCGATTGGGATTTAGATAAAACAAGACAGGAGAATACCATGTTTGCAGACAGAGCAAAAATTCTGATCCGCTCCGGTAAGGGCGGAGACGGACATGTCAGTTTCCGCAGAGAGCTTTTTGTACCGAACGGCGGGCCGGACGGCGGCGATGGCGGCAAAGGCGGAGACGTTATTTTTGAAGTTGACGAAGGACTGAATACACTGGTTGATTACCGCCACAGAAGAAAGTTTTCTGCTACCGACGGCGAGCCGGGCGGAAAACGCAGATGCCATGGCGGAAACGGCGCAGATATTGTCCTGAAAGTACCGGAAGGAACCGTCATTATGGACGCTGCGAGCGGAAAAGTCATCGCAGATATGTCCGGTGAAAACCGCCGTCAGGTTGTATTAAAAGGCGGAAAAGGTGGAAACGGAAATATGCATTACGCAACCGCTACCATGCAGGTTCCGAAATACGCCCAGCCAGGCCAGCCGGCACAGGAGCTGGAAGTAAGAATGGAACTGAAAGTCATCGCGGACGTCGGACTCGTCGGTTTCCCGAACGTTGGAAAATCGACCCTGCTTTCCCGCGTGACAAATGCAGAACCGAAAATTGCAAATTATCACTTTACCACACTTTCCCCGAACCTCGGTGTCGTAGACCTTGAGGGCTGCAGCGGATTTGTTATCGCAGATATCCCGGGACTGATCGAGGGTGCATCGGAAGGAGTCGGCCTCGGCCATGAATTCCTGCGCCACATCGAGAGAACCCGCGTGATGATCCATGTAGTAGACGTTGCATCGACCGAGGGAAGAGATCCGGTGGATGATATCAACAAGATCAACAAAGAGCTCGAAGCCTATAACCCGGAGATCGCAAAACGCCCGCAGATCATCGCGGCCAATAAGACCGATGCGATCTATGTAGAAGAGGGCGAAGAGGATCCGGTGGAACGTCTGAAAAAAGAGTTCGAGCCGAAAGGCATCCCGGTTTATCCGATTTCTGCCGTCAGCGGAAAAGGCTTAAAAGAGCTTTTATATGCCGTACAGAAAAAACTCGATGAGCTTCCGAAAGAGCGTATGGTCTTCGAGCAGGAATTCTTCCCGGAGGATATGCTTCTTGCCGAGAACCTGCCGTACACCGTCGAGCAGGACCCGGAGGACGAGCACCGCTTCATCATCGAGGGACCGAAGATCGAGAAAATGCTCGGCTACACCAATCTGGATTCCGAGAAAGGTTTTGCTTTCTTCCAGCGGTTCTTAAAAGATACCGGTATCTTAGACGAACTCGAGCAGGCCGGCATCCAGGAAGGCGATACCGTCAAGATGTATGGATTTGAATTTGATTATTATAAATAGAACGAATAAATAACGAAGGAGGAGACGTATGACCAGCAAGCAGAGAGCATACCTGAAAGGCCTTGCCATGACCATGGAACCGATCCTGCAGGTAGGAAAAAGCAGCATCACGCCGGAGCATACCGCTGCTGTAGCAGAGGCACTTGAGGCGAGAGAACTAATTAAAATCAATGTACTGCAGAACTGCCTCGATGATCCAAGAGAGATCGCAGAAGTTCTGGCAGAACGCACCAATTCCCAGGTCGTACAGGTGATCGGCAAAAAGATCGTGCTGTACAAAGAGGGCAAAAAAGAGAAAAAGAAAATTCAGCTTCCGAAATAATCCGCAGGAAAGAACCGCCGGGACCGGAGCATACCGCTGCAGTTCCGGCGCTTTTTGAGGAAAACGTATGGAAAAGAAAAACAGAAAAATTGGCATTATGGGAGGCACATTCGATCCCATTCATATCGGTCATCTGATCCTTGGCGAGGCGGCGTACGAGCAGTTCGGGCTTGATGAAGTCTGGTTTCTTCCGGCCGGAAATCCGCCACATAAGCGGAACCGGGCGGGACAGGCAAAGGATGCACAGCGTGTCGAGATGGTGCGCCGTGCCATCGCATCCAATCCGCATTTTGTGCTCTGCACCAAAGAGATGAAAGATGAGGCTATACCTACAGTTATCGGACGCTTGAGGCGATGCGGAAGGAACATCCGGGCACGGAGTTTTACTTTATCATTGGAGCGGATTCCCTGTTCTATTTTGATGAGTGGAAAAATCCAGAGCGGATCTGCGCCGCGGCAAAGATCCTTGTGGCGACCAGGGATCGGGCAAAAGAGGAAGAGCTTCTGGCCTGTATGGAACGAAATGCAGAAAAACTTCACGGTACCTTTCTGAAACTCGACACACCGAATCTGGATGTTTCTTCCCACGAACTGCGGGAATGGATCCGGGAAGGAAAATCCGTGAAATACTATCTGCCGGATTCTGTGATTTCCTACATTCAGGAGCAGAAAATCTATCAGGATTAGAGGAAGAGCAGGATGGAACAGTACGATTTATGGAAACTGGACAAAAAACTCCAGAAGGAAGTCGATGAAGACCGCTATCATCACACGCTCGGTGTGATGTTTACCGCATCATCCATGGCGATGGTATGGGGCGAGGATCTCGAAAAAGCCCGTGTCGCGGGACTGCTTCACGACTGTGCAAAATGCATTCCGAATAAGAAAAAAATCACCATGTGTGAGAAAAATAAGATTGAAATCACTGAGTTTGAGCGGAACAATCCGTTTTTGATCCATGCCAAGCTCGGTGCATTTCTGGCGAAGGACAAGTATAAGGTGGAAGATCCGGAGATCTTAAGCGCCATCACCTGGCATACGACAGGAAAAGAAGATATGACATTGCTGGAGAAGATCATCTATATCGCAGATATATCGAGCCGGCACGAAACAAGGCGCCTCATCTTACCCGCCTTCGGAAGCTGGCATTCACCGATATCGACGAATGCATGTATGAAATTTTAAAAGACAGTATGGCGTATCTGTCGGAAAACCCGAAGACGATGGACCCGATGACGGAGCAGGCATATCAGTTCTATGAGGCACTGCACCGGGAACGGACGGCAAAGGAGGAAGTATAAATGAGCGAAGCAAAACAGACTGCAAAACTTGCACTGGAAGCACTGGAAGATAAAAAAGCAATGGATGTCCGCATTCTGGACATTACCCATGTTTCTACCCTGGCAGATTATTTCATGATCGCCAGCGGAAGCAACCGTAACCAGGTGCAGGCAATGGCAGACAACGTGGAGGAGGTACTCGGAAAGGCCGGCGTACATCCAAAACAGATCGAAGGCTATCAGACCGCAAACTGGATTCTGATGGACTACGGCGATGTTGTCATCCACATCTTTGATGAGGAGAACCGCCTGTTCTACGATCTGGAGAGAATTTGGAGAGACGGTAAAGTCGTAGAAAAAGAAGAGATTATGTAAGTTAGGTGGAAAAAGGCGCAGAAAATCCGGAACCGTGCAGAGAAAGGCGGACGGGTTCTCTGCGCCTTTCTGGTGTTTGGAACGCATATGATAAAGAAAAAGGGGAATATCACACGATGAAAAAAATAGAAAGCGGATCGCTTGCTGTGATGCTCGATGAAGAGACGCTGGGACTTAGGATCGAAAAAGACGGCGTTGTCTGGAATACGGATCCGAAAAAGACACCGGAACTGATTTTTGCAGAGGGAACATACCGTTTCCTGGATGCAGAGGAGATTTCCCATGAGGTCTATTCCTTCGGCGTCGGATGCGGCATCCGGAGCCGTTATGCGGGATTTGCGGGAACACCGTATGCCTTCGAGACGATTATCTGGATCGAAGCTGTGGATGAAACATTTTGGATGGAGTGGATTCCGCTCTGCGAGGAGGGACTGCATCCGGTAAAGGTGCTGTGGCCGACGGCAATGGAGTTTACAAACGGGCGCGATGACTGGTATACACTCCTTACCGAGGGACAGGGACTTCTGATTCCGAATACCTGGAAGACGGAACTTGGAAAGCTTTCGTTTGACGGCAGATTTGAGACCTCCGGCGGCTATATGCCGTGGTTTGGCCAGGTGAAGGAAAGATGCGGCTATACAGCGATCTGTACAACACCGTGGAACGTCGGTTATCAGGCAGAGCACCCGGCAGGCGGCCCGTATACCAGCGTGGGGGCATGGCTGGAGCCAAGCCTTGGAACAATGAATTACCGCCGCGTATTCCGTTATACGTTTTTAAATAACTGCGATTATAACGACCTCTGCAAAACATACCGTCAGTATGTACGGGAACAGGGCCATCTGCGCACTTTGAAAGAAAAGGCAGTACAGAATCCGTCCATTCACGATCTTGTGGGAACGTGTTTTGTTCATACGGGAATCAAGACGGTTGTGCAGCCGGAGTCCGGCTTTTTCGATCCGCAGAATCCGGAGAAAAATAACCGCGTAGTGCCGTTTTCCGTGCGCGAACAGCAGATCCGCGAAATTCATGATCTCGGCGTAGAGAAAGTCTATCTTCATCTGGACGGCTGGGCAGAACCGGGGTATGACAACCAGCATCCGGACTACACACCGGCATGCCAAGCGGCCGGCGGATGGGAAGACATGAAATCGCTTGTCGATACGATGCATGATTTCGGCTACAAATTCGGTATTCACGACCAGTACCGCGATTATTACCATGCAGCGCCGAGCTACGATGAAAATTATGCCTGCCGCCTTCCGGATAGAACGATACCGGGACACAGTTACTGGGCGGGCGGACCGCAGAGCTATCTCTGTGCAACGCAGGCACCGTTCTATGTGAAACGGAATTTTGCCGAGCTGAAGAAAAACGGAATCCGGCTTGACGGTGCATACCTCGATGTGTTTACGTGCAACGAGGGCGACGAGTGCGCAAATCCGGAGCATGTGATGACGAGAAGAGACTGCTATACGTACCGCGGAAACTGCTTCTCCTGGCTGCTATCACAGGGGATTCTCTCAAGCTCCGAGGAGGTCAGCGACTGGGCCGTTCCGTATCTGGTATTCTGCCATTATGCGCCGTACGACTTTATGCTGCGCCCGGCAGAGACACCGAAAAAAGGAATCCCGGTGCCGCTCTTTAATCTTGTGTATCATGACTGTGTGATCGAGCCGTGGATGATGGACCGTGTTTCAAAAGACGAGGACTATATGCTGTATGCGCTTCTTGCAGGCGGTGCACCGTATCTTGTACGGGACGGCGCATATCCGAATACAGATGGTGCATTTGACGGGGAGAAAATCAGTCTGGAAGAGATGACAGAAAGATGCCGCGTTGTAACGGAGCTGCATGAAAAAACGGCACTCCTGGAACTGGTACGCCACGAGTGTATGACGGTGGACGGAAGCGTACAGAAGAGTGAATTTTCCGATGGAACATATGTTATTTGTGACTTTGCAGAGCAGATATATGAAATCGGATACGGGGCATAAAAGAAAAGCGCCACATGTAGATTTTGTTCTTATAAAAATACAAGATTTTGTGGTTTTCCTTGTATTTTTTCAAGTGCATATCTTGCGCGGAAAGCAGAGATTTGTTATATTATGCATGCGGAGGTGTTCATGCCCGGTGCAAAGAAGATGCCGGAGCGTGACGAAACAAAATAACACCAGAAAGGAACAAAGCAAATGAGAGAATTTGAACAGTGGGATGGCTTTACCGGAAGACTCTGGAAAGAAGGCATCGACGTACGTGACTTTATTCAGAACAACTATACTCCATATGACGGAGATGAGAAATTCCTGGAGGGACCAACAGAGGCTACAGACCGTCTGTGGGGCAAATTACAGGAACTCCAGAAAGAAGAGCGTGCAAAAGGCGGCGTTCTGGATATGGAGACAGACGTTGTAAGCGGAATCACAGCTTACGGCGCAGCATATATCGATGACAGCATGAAAGATCTGGAGCAGGTAGTTGGTCTTCAGACAGACAAACCGCTGAAACGTGCATTTATGCCGTATGGTGGAATTAAAATGGCTGAGCAGTCCTGCGAGACTTACGGCTACAAACCAAGTGAGAAGCTTCATGAAATTTTCACTAAATATCACAAAACACATAACCAGGGTGTATTCGACATCTACACACCAGAGATGATGAAAGCCCGTCATAATAAAATCCTGACCGGTCTGCCGGATACCTATGGCCGTGGCCGTATCGTAGGCGACTACCGTCGTGTTGCTCTGTACGGTATTGATTACCTGATCGAGCGCAAAAAAGCAGACTTCGCTGCAACAAATCGTCAGGGAATGCGTCGTGGTGACTTCCAGTTAAGAGAAGAGATCGCTGACCAGGTCAGAGCACTGCAGGATATGAAAGTTATGGCACAGTCCTATGGCTATGACATTTCCGAGCCGGCTAAGAACGCAAGAGAAGCTGTTCAGTGGCTGTACTTCGGATACCTTGCAGCTATCAAAACTCAGAACGGTGCTGCAATGAGCGTTGGCCGTGTATCTACTTTCCTTGACATCTACATCGAAAGAGATATCGAAAAAGGAATCCTGACCGAGAAAGAGGCTCAGGAGCTGATCGACCATCTGGTAATGAAATTCCGTATGGTTAAATTCGCAAGAATTCCGTCTTACAATCAGCTGTTCTCCGGTGACCCGGTATGGGCTACTCTGGAAGTTGCCGGTATGGGAATCGACGGACGTTCTATCGTTACAAAGAACGATTTCCGTTTCCTGCATACACTGGAAAACATGGGACCGTCCCCAGAGCCGAACCTTACTGTTCTGTACTCTGAGAATCTTCCGGAAGCTTTCAAGAAATATGCAGCTCATATTTCTGTACAGACAAGCTCCATCCAGTATGAGAACGATGATGTAATGCGTCCGGTATGGGGCGATGATTACTCCATCTGCTGCTGTGTATCTGCTACCGAGACCGGTAAGGAGATACAGTTCTTCGGCGCTCGTGCAAACCTTGCAAAATGCCTTCTGTACGCGATCAACGGCGGTAAAGACGAGAAGACAAAACAGCAGGTTGCTCCGGAATATCAGCCGATCACTGCTGAGTATCTGGACTATGATGAGGTTATGAAGAAATACGACGTTATGATGGACTGGCTGGCTCATCTGTACGTTGGAACTCTGAACATGATCCACTACATGCATGACAAATACTACTATGAGGCAGCAGAGATGGCTCTGATCGACACCGATGTAAGACGTACCTTTGCAACCGGTATCGCAGGATTCTCTCACGTAGTAGACTCCTTAAGCGCAATCAAATACGCTAAAGTTAAAGTTATCCGTGACGAAGAAGGAATGGCTGTTGACTTCGAGACAACCGGCGACTTCCCAAGATACGGCAACGACGATGACAGAGCAGACGAGATCGCTGTATGGCTGCTTCGTACCTTCATGGACAAACTGAAATACTGCCATACCTATCGTGATTCTGAGCCGACTACCTCTATCCTTACCATTACTTCCAACGTTGTATATGGTAAAGCAACTGGTTCTCTGCCGGACGGAAGAAAAGCCGGTGAGCCTCTGTCTCCGGGAGCTAACCCGTCTTACGGCGCAGAGAAGAGCGGACTTCTTGCTTCCCTGAACTCTGTAGCAAAACTGCCGTATGAGGACGCTCTGGACGGAATCTCCAACACCCAGACCATCAACCCGGGCGCACTTGGCCACAACGACGAAGAGCGTACCGAGAACCTGGTACACGTTCTGGACGGATACTTCGAGCAGGGTGCACATCACCTGAACGTAAACGTATTCGGAACCGAAAAACTGATCGACGCAATGGAGCACCCGGAGAAACCGGAGTATGCAAACTTCACAATCCGTGTATCCGGCTATGCAGTTAAATTCATCGACCTGACAAAAGAGCAGCAGATGGACGTAATTGCACGTACCTGCCACGATCATATGTAATTTCTGAAAATGTTATTTCTAAAGCCCCCGCGGCCGCAGCAATGCGGCTGTGGGGGCTTTTTGTATATCGCTGCTTGAATTCCAGTAAAATCCACTTGATTTAGAGTACATAAAATGAGAAAATTTATCAGATGCAGAACGCTAATTGAAAAACTTTTATCAAGTAATTCATAGCGTAAGTTACGAGTTAATGTTATAATACCAAAGTTAGGATTTCCTAACATAAGAAAAAATGGAGTTTTATTTATGAAAAAGAAAATTGTTGCAGCATTTTGTCTTGCCATGGTGATGACGGTCGGCGGATGTTCCGGTGCGGGGACAGCAGCGCAGCCGGAGAGCAGTGAAAGTCAGACACAGCCGGCGTCTGTTTCGGAGTCTTCGAGCAGTTCTGACGCTTCGGAAGAGAATTCCACGCAGAAATCCGCATCATCCACAGCTTCTTCCGATGCCGCAGATGCATCGAGCAGCCGAGATATTTTTGCGATGGATACGTACATGACGGTCACTGCCTATGGTCCGAATGCAGAAACGGCGGTGGATCAGGCGCAGCAGGAGATTGAGCGGCTGGATGCACTTCTGTCGACCGGAGAGAAGACGAGTGAAGTAGCGCAGATCAATGCAAACGGCGGCGGAACCTTATCGGAGGATACCACCTATCTGCTGGAACGCTCGCTGGATCTGTATGACAGCACAAACGGCGTTTTCGACATCGCAATTTATCCGATCATGGACGCCTGGGGTTTTACAACCGGAAATTATACGATTCCTTCGGATGAGACGATCGAAAGCCTCCTTCCGCTGACCGATGCCAATGATATCCTATACGACAAGGACAGCGCATCCATCAGCTTTGCCAAGGACGGCATGAAAATTGACTTCGGCGGAATCGCAAAGGGCTATACCTCCGGCAGAATCGCCGATATTTACCGGGAATGCGGTGTGACGAGCGGGCTCATCAACCTCGGCGGAAACGTTCAGGTTGTCGGCACGAAAACGGACGGCAGTAAATGGCGCGTTGCCGTGCAGAGTCCGGAGGCAGAGGATGATTATCTCGGCATTCTCTCGACGGCCAACCGGGCGGTTATTACTTCTGGCGGCTATGAGCGGTATTTCGAACAGGACGGCATGAAATATCATCACATCATCGATCCATCGACCGGTCATCCGGCAAATAACGGTCTGGTGTCGGTGACGATCGTAAGTGCTGACGGAACACTGGCGGATGGCCTTTCTACTTCTCTTTTCATCATGGGGAAGGACAAGGCGGCCGAATACTGGCGTGCACACAGCGATGAATTTGACACCATTCTGGAGGATGCGGACGGCGTTCTGTATGTAACCGAAGGAATTGCTGACGATTTCACATCCGATCACGAGACAAACATTATCAGGAAAGACGGTGATACATAACCATGGGAAAATGGAAAAAACTGACAGCATTTGCACCGGCTCTCGCGGCAGTTATCGTAGCAGCCTGTGCCGGTATTTCGCTGAACGGCTACACTGCACCGGTTTACGCCGTAGAGCAGCCGGAGGCACTGGTGACACCGGAGCCGGAACAGGATACCGATGCAGCGGAAAAGAAAGATGATACAAAAAAGAAGGACGATACCAAAAAGACAACCGATACCGAAGCAGAACTTGTCGCAGCCGTCGGTTCCGGCAGCTTTGAGCTGGCGGACGGAACGTACGAAGGAAGCGGAACAGGTTTTGGCGGTACGATTACAGTCTCTGTCGTATTGAAAGACAAAACGATTCAGTCGATCTCGATTGTAAGCGCTCCCGGCGAGGACGCAGCTTTCCTGAACCGTGCGAAGGGAGTTATCGACCGTATCATCGCATCCCAGAGTGTGGATGTGGACACGGTTTCCGGTGCAACTTTCAGTTCAAAAGGTATCCTTGCAGCCGTGAAAAATGCACTGACCGGTCAGGAGGACACTTCAGAACCGGCATCCGCATCAGGAGCGGCAGGCGGCGGAGCCTCTGCCGGCGGAACCGTTACAGTATCTAAAATCGAAGAACCGGCTGCCTACCGGGATGGAACGTATTACGGAACCGGAACAGGATTTGGCGGCACAATGAAAGTCTGCGTTGTTGTCAGCGGCGGAAAAATTGCTTCGATTGATATTGTGGAAAACAGCGATACGCCAAGCTACCTTTCCAGTGCTTCCTCTCTGATTTCGACGATTATCTCAACACAGAGTACGAATGTGGATACGGTCTCCGGCGCGACATACAGCTCCCGCGGTATTATTGAAGCTGTGCGGAGTGCCTTAAGTCAGGCGGCAGTGAACGGGTCTTCCAGTACAAACGGAGGAAGCCAGAGCAATACAAACAACGGAAACAACAGCCAGAATAATAATCAGAACAATAACAATTCGTCTGCATCCAAGGGAAGTTTCCCTTATCAGGACGGAATTTATTACGGCACGGCCGCCGGTTTCCAGGGAGACATCAAAGTGGCGGTAGCCTGCAGGATCAGACGATCAAAGCGGTACTGATTCTGGAAAACGAAGATGACGAGACATTCTTCAACCGTGCCAAAGTCGTAGCGGACCGCATCGTAGACGGACAGAAAACCGATGTGGATCTCGTATCCGGCGCAACGTACAGCTCCCGCGGCATCCAGAACGCAGTAAAACAGGCGCTGGAAAATGCGAAGAAGGCAACAAACGGCGAGACCGTTCCGGATAACGGAACGAGCAGCGGCGGAACCACAACGATTCCGGAAGGAAAATTCCCATACGAGGAAGGCATTTACTACGGAACCGGCGAGGGCTATCTGGGAGACATTACAACGGCAGTTGTCATTCAGGATGAGACGATCAAGGCAATTCTCGTGACCGAGAGTGAAGATGACGAAGCATTCTTAAAACGCGCAAAACAGACAGCAAAGGACGTTGTGAAAAACCAGACACTGGAAGTTGACACCGTTTCCGGCGCAACCTACAGCTCCAGGGGAATTCTTGCGGCAATCGAGGAAGCTTTAAAAGAGGCAGAACGCGTAACTGAGGAAAAGAAAAATCCAACCCCGACACCGACGGAAACACCAACCCAGACCGAAATCCCGGAGCCAACTGAGACGCCAACACCAACCCCGACGGAAACTCCGGAACAAAAGATCTATCAGGACGGCGAATACACAGCGATTGCCGTCTGCGAGCCGGATGAAGATGAAGATTTTACCGCTTATCAGCTTTCTGTGACGGTAACAATTGAAAACGATAAAATCGTAGCGTTAAGCAACATCACCGGTGACGGAGACAGTCAGAATGCCTCCTACATCCGCCGCGCATCCGAAGGAACCTCCAAAATCAAAGGCGTTTCCGCTCAGATTCTGGAAACCGGAACGCTTGAAAACATCGACACCGTTTCCCGTGCAACCTGCTCCTCAAAAGCCATTCTTGAGGCATGCCGGAATGCGCTGGATGCTGCGAAAGTAACGCAATAAAGGGGAAAACAGATGAGACAATTGATTGTTCGTTTTTTGAATGTCGCTGTCATTGCTGCTGTTCTGATCGGCTACAATACCGTACTCGATAAAAGAGACAAAGAGGATCAGATCGCGCGGCTCTCGGCAGAGCTTGAGACGACCCAGCTTCAGAAGGAAAATCTGCAGGCCGCAGCAGCTGCATCCAACACGGCGGATACGGCCGCAAGTGAAGCAGCAGAAGCAGAAGGGCAGTACGTGGACGGTACGTATGACGGTGAAGCTGACGGCTTCGGCGGCACCATTGCAGTTGAAGTAACCGTAGAGGGCGGCCAGATTACCGATCTTGCCATCACATCCGCCGACGGCGAGGACAGTGCGTATCTGTCAAACGCGGAGGCGATCATTCCAAAGATTATTGAGGCACAGTCCGCCGATGTTGATACGATCAGCGGAGCAACATTCAGCTCCACCGGTATCAGAAATGCGGCGCAGGAAGCAATAGAAAAGGCGGAGAAATAACATGAAAAATTTAGATCTATCCACATTACCGGCAAAGAAGAGAAAACAGATCGTTTCCTGCCTGCGTGCCGGAATCCAGCTTTTATATTTCCTGTTTCTTCCGTCAGTATTTACCGCTGCATTTAACGGAGTGAAATACATTTTTACGCAGCTTGGACAGGGTGAAAAAATTGAGATGACCGCGTTTGTGTCGGCTCTGCTTCTTGTCTGTGCATTTACGATTGTTTTCGGCAGATTTTTCTGCGGTTTTGCATGCGCTTTTGGAAGTCTGGGGGATGCAATGCACGCAATTTATGGTATAATCTGTAAGAAACGTAAAAAGAAGCCCAGATGCATCAAACCGGAGCTGGCAAAAAAACTGGCGCTGGTCAAATACGGCATTCTGCTTCTGATTGCTCTTTGCTGCTTTGCAGGAGTTTATCAGAAAGCAAGAGGAACAAGCCCGTGGGATGTCTTTTCCATGCTGCATGCGGGAAATTTCCGACTTTCCTCTTATATTCCAGGCATTGTTCTTCTGGTGCTGATCCTGGTCGGCATGTTCTTTGAGGAGCGCTTTTTCTGCCGTTTCCTGTGCCCAATGGGAGCTGTCTTTTCTCTGCTTCCGATCCTGCCGTTCTTTACTCTGCACCGGAAACGCGAAAACTGCATCCGCGGCTGCAGCGCCTGCACGAGACAGTGCCCGTCAGCGGTGGAACTGCCATCCGATGGATACGTGGAGATCTCCGGCGACTGTTTCCAGTGCCAGAAATGTATTGATACGTGTCCGAAAGGTAATATCCGCTGCGGGGTAAAGGAATTTCACGGAAATGAAATCCTCTTTACGCTGTTCCGTGCTGTATTCCTGCTGACACTGCTGTTATGGGCTGGCATCTGATTCAGAATAAGGAAAACTATATGAAGAAAAAAGATCTGATTCTGGCAGGCGCCGTTCTGCTCTTGGCTGGAATCCTTGCCCTGGCACTTCGGCTGCCGAAAACGGAAAATGGAAATACCATGAAAGTCACGGTGGACGGCGAGGTCTACGGAACGTATTCACTCGCAGAAAATCAGACCGTGAAAATTCAGACGGGTCACGGAACGAATGTCCTGGTGATCGAAAACGGAAGTGCCCATATGGAAGAAGCTGACTGCCCGGACGGCTACTGCAAAAGACAGGGTACGATTTCCCAGGTAAATGAGACGATCGTGTGCCTGCCGCATAAGCTGGTTGCGGAGGTAGAAAGTGACGGATCCACAACGGACGACGCCGACGATGCGCCGGATGTGATTGTAAAATAATACCAGCTTAGAAGAAAGGAATTGGAATTTATGAGAGACAGCCGCACTGCAAGCAGAAAAATTGCCTTATGCGCCATGCTGATGGCACTTGCCATGATCTTCAGTTATGTGGAGGTACTGATCCCGATCAACCTCGGTGTTCCTGGAATCAAACTCGGCATTGCCAATCTGGTTGTAGTCGTCGGCCTCTTTTTCCTTCCGGCAGGGGAAGTCCTGATGATTTCCGTCGCCCGCATTCTTCTGATGGGGTATCTGTTCGGAAATGGAATGTCCATCCTTTACAGCCTTGCCGGCGGGCTTTTGAGCTTTCTTGTGATGCTTCTGCTGAAACACATCAAGGGCTTTAGTATCACCGGCGTAAGTATTGCAGGAGGCGTGACGCACAATGTCGCGCAGATCTGCGTGGCGGCTCTCGTGGTGCAGAACCGCAAACTGTTCTATTATCTGCCGGCGCTTCTCGTGGCCGGAGTCATCACCGGAATGCTGATCGGAATCCTTTCGGACCGCATTCTTTCTGCGGTAAAACGCGATGGACGAAAGAGTTCTTCGCGGTGAAAACTCCATATCTACGGAATTTTTTCTGTGTGGGAACGAAAATCATCCCACAAACTTCACAGTATCGGATCATTAAATAGTAAAAATACTCAATAAGCAGAATCTGTGCCTCTTTTGAGAAAAAATAATCAGTTAAGAGTTAGACAAAACGATCAAAAATTAGTAGAATAATCTACGGTTAGTTAAAACAATTATTGATTAGTGAAAACTAATATAATAATGAAGGACAGTTTTGCCCCTGTTTTTCCTGCAAAACTGTGGAAAAGGAAAAAGGAGGAAGTTATGATCAAAAGAAAAGAACTTCAGAAAAAATCATTAGCAGCCGTAATGGCAGCTTCCATGACCATGAGCCTGCTCCCGGGAACCGCACTGGCGGATGCTACAAGTGGCGTGCTGGCAGATGGCACTTATGAGTCTACGGCTCATGTTACCAGAACTGCAGAAGACGATGAGGATGAGAATGCATGGGATGAATATGACGTTAATGTCAAAATCACAGTTGCAGACGGTAAGTTTTCTGATATTGCAGTAACACCTGGTTCTGGATACAATACAGAAAATGCTACATATTTTAAAAAAGCAGCTACAAACAGCAAAGGATTCAAAACGAAACTTCTTGGAAAAGATGCAACGATTGAAAACATTGAAGGATGGGATATTGTATCGGGTGCAACCAGAACTTCGAATGCAGTAAAAACCGCGGCTCTTGCAGCAACCCAAAAAGCAACCCCGACTCCAGAAGCAGTAGACACCACAGCACTTGAAAAAGCAATCGCAGATGCCGAAGCATTAAAGGAAGCTGACTACACCGCAGACTCCTGGAAAGCTGTCCAGACTGCTCTTACCGCAGCAAAATCTGCTCTTTCTGCAAAAGAATCCCAGAGCGCTGTTGATACCGCGAAAGATGCGCTGAATACTGCAGTAAAAGGCCTTGTTAAAGCACCGACTCCGACGGCGACCCGACAGCAACGCCAACCGCAACCCCAACGGCGACCCCGACCGAGACTCCAACTGAGCAGGTGGCTTACGTTCTGATGAACATTCCGTATGATGAATTTTATGCTGCAGATGTAAACAACTCTGTTCCAGTGGATGTATTTTCTTCCGCAACGAAGAGCAAAACAAGAACAGCCACTCTTGCCGGTGGTTCTTATCATACCAATGCAGATGGAAGTGCAATCAATGGAATTACCTTCCCGGTTAAAGTAACAGGAGTGGATCTTTCCAAATTTAAGAAAGTAACAGATTCTGACTCTGTAAGTATTACAGTAACAAACCGTGGTCAGACATCTACACAGACATACACTGGAAAAGACGCCTTATTTGAAAACTCAGACTATGCATATTATGTATTAAGCGAAGTACCTTCTTACTACAAAGAAGCAACGGTAAATGCAGATGGCTCTCTTTCTTTTGGAAAAACAGTTGGAACTGCAATTGAACTGACCAATGTATCTCCGGAATTTATGACTGAATCAAAATATGGAGATTATCAGCTGGATCTCGACGGACTGGAGAACACGATTGATGTTGGAACCGATCAGATCTATGGTGTTATTGTCAGCACGAAAGAAGGCAATGACTATGGTATGCGTCATGTGGAAAATATCTGGCGCGGAACAGAGCTGGCATGGTCAACTGGATTTACAACACAGGTACATGGATGCCTGACTTCTTCTGCACATTACAAGAGCATGATGGGACAGCATATCAATAAGGTTACTTATTATACCAGCAAAGGAATCTACACGATTCCAGTGAATGATATTTTTGTTCCAACAAAATTTGAGGCAAGTGTATCCGTAGAAGACGCTTCTCTTTCCGCTGGAAAGACAACGATGACCGTAACCGGACTTCCGGCTGATTATGATGCAGAATATTCCGTAGATGGTCTGGATGGATTTGCAGTAGACGGAAATACCATTTCTTATTCCGCAAATGCGAAAAAAGGAATGTATACTCTGACGATTCATGATAAAAAAGGTGTTTATGCAGATCTGACACAGAGCTTTACTCTGTATACAGATGCAATGCCGGCTGCTTACAACGAAAAAGGAAGTGCTCCGGCGCTTGTAAAAGCAGAGAATGCATCAGAAGATGACTTTGCTGATTATATCAAGAACATCACTTCGGTAAAAGTAAATGGAAAAGAATATGCAGCAACTGGAAAACGGAAAACAATTCTGATCAAAGAAGACGGTACGCTTGATCTGACAGCTGCCGCTTTTGCAGAAGGAAATAAATTTGAAATCGAAGTAACTGCAACAGGTTACAAGACGCTTTCCTTTACTTATGAGAAGAAAGAAACAACATATAAATATGTATATGCAGGTCTTACCTGGGCTGAGTATTGGGCAGCAGAAGGAGTTCAGGCGGCAGGAAGCGACGCTGGTTCGGATGAAACTGACAGTCGCGAAGAAAGTGATAAAGGCGCTTTTGATGTTGTAACCCGTGCGACTACAAACCATGGACTGCACAGAGGAAGCTTCCAGTGCGCAGCGACTATCTACATGAAAGATGGCACAACCTATGATGTAGCATATTATACCGCAGCAACCACGGCAGTTCTGACGAACGGCGAGACCGTAACTTACGATAAGAGCCAGATTGATCATTATGAAGTAAAAGGTCTGAAATATGTGCCTGTAAAAGTTTCGGAAGATGATTACGAAGATTTCTGCAAAAAGTATGCTGTGGTAGAAAACGGCGGAACACTTTCCGGTGGATTTTCTGAAAATAAACTGCAGAGCTATACAGGCCTGGTTGCAGATGTAACAGAAAACACAAACGGTCTGAAGATAGCAGTGAAAAATGCAGATGGAAGCTTCTCCTTCTCTGCAAGAACAACAGGAAGTGAATCCGGAATCAAAGATCAGGCGCTGAAGACAGCTCCGGATGCTGAGACCGTAGGACTGACCGTGAAAGAAGCCAATGGTTCTTATGGAGAATTCCTTCGCGTAGATTTAACGGGAGATTACGGCGATCTGGCTGCTAATCTGCAGACCGTAACCTGGACTTATTACGGTGATGATTCCACTTATACGAATGCAAAAGCAACGTATGGAACAAAATTCGCAGCAGATAACTGGATGCATAAAGTAATGGGAATCCAGCTTGGCCTTACCGATTCCCTGCGCTGCACTTTACCGGAGGGAACGGATGGAACCGGTTATTGGAAGATTACGATTCATGCACTTGGCTATGCAGATGCTTCCTACACTTTTGAAGCAACCAAAGCGAATATTGTAGGAGCTGATCCGGTAGAGAGCACAGCAGCACTGGAAGAGGCAATTGCAAAGGCAGATGCACTGAATAAAGATCTTTACACGGAAACTTCCTGGAATAATATGCAGACAGAACTGGCAGAAGCAAAAGAAGCATTGGAGAAAAAACAGAGCCAGGGAACCGTAGACGAAGCAACAGAGCATCTGAATGCAGCAATCGAAGCACTTCAGTCCCAGTATGTATTAATGAACATTCCGTATGCTGAGTTCTATCAGGCAGAGGTTCATAACGATATTCCAGTAGATGCATTTACTTCCGCAACCAAGAACAAAACAAGAACAGCCTCCCTTTCTGGCGGATCTTACCATGTGAATGCAGACGGAAGCGATATTACAGGTATCACCTTCCCAGTAAAAGTAACAGAGGGTATGGATCTGAGCAAATACACGAAAGTGACAGATGAGGATTCTGTAGAAATCACCGTTACCAACCGTGGACAAACATCCACCACAACGTATACCGGAAAAGATGCACTGTATGAGAATGCAAGCTATGCATATTACACTTTACATGAGGTTCCGTCTTATTACAAAGAAGCATCTGTAGATGCAGACGGCAATGTAACCTTTGGTGCTGTTCAGGGAACCGAGGCAGCAAAGCTGGAAAATGTAACGGCAGAGCTCTCCACTAACAGCAAATACGGTGATTATCAGCTGGATCTGGATGGTCTTACTGATACCATCAAAGCAGGCGAAGATACCGTATATGGTGTTGTTGTCAGCACAAAAGAGGGCAACGATTACGGAATGCGTCATCTGGAGAATATCTGGAGAGTGTCTGAGCTGGCATGGAGCACTGGATTTACGACAAGCGTTCATAACTGCCCGACCTCCTCGGAACATTACAAGAGCATGATGGGACAGACCATCAACAAAATTACCTATTACACCAGCAAGGGAATTTACGAAGTCGACGCAGATGTATATGTACCGGTTAAGTTTGCATATGAATTTTCTGTAGAAAATGCGTCTGTCACATCTGGAAATGCTTCTGTTAAACTGGAAGGCCTGCCGGATGATTACGATGCTGTCTATACAGTAGAAGGTCTGACGGGAACCGTGTCCGGTGATACTCTGTACTTCAAGAATGCAGAGAAAGGTTCTTATACATTGACTGTCAGCGATAAGAATGGTAAATATGCAGATCTTTCCGCAGACTTTATCCTTTACACGGAAGAGATGCCGGCAGCATTTAACGAAGATACGACAACACCGGGTCTGTTTAAGAACGGGGATGCAACAGATGAAGAGTTTGCAGATTATCTGAAGAACATTACCTCTGTTACTGTAAATGGAAAAGCATATGCAGCAAGCGGAAGAGGAGCTGTTGTACTGTTCAATGAGGATGGTTCCTTAAAGACAGATGCAGCACCGTTCGCAGAGGGCGATTCCTTTGAAATTACAGTTTCTTCACTGGGATATCAGGATCTTAGCTTCACCTGGAAGAAATCAGCAGAAGAGCCGACTCCTACTCCTACAGAGACCCCAACCGTAACCCCGACCGAGACTCCGACTGTTACCCCGACGGAAACCCCGACCGTAACCCCAACTGAGACTCCGACGGTTACACCTACAACAGCACCAACCACAACCCCGACGACTGCTCCTACCACAATACCTACGACGCAGCCGACGAAGACCCCGACAAGCACCCCGAAAGCAACATCTACTCCGCTTGCAAGTAATAAAGTATCCAATACTTCTACTTCCAAGAAGAGCGATAATGCAAAGACCGGTGATGCTACCAACATCTGGGGATGGGTAAGCATGGCAGTTGCATCTCTTGGTGCCGGCGGACTTGGATTCAAACTCCGCGGCAGAAAGAAAAACGAAGACGAAGAGTAATTCAGAACGAAATAACTGAGAAATTCTTCTGACATAAGAAATCACAGAAACCTCTGTTCCAGCTTTTCTGGCGGAGGTTTCTGCCGTTTCGAGGAGTAAAAAAGTGATTCTTTTCTTTTTGTAAAAAACAAAAAATTAAGTGTTCACACAATGCCCAATTCGTGCGATAATAATACTGTGTTTTTTGCACATGCAGCACAATGGAGGTGACTTAGAAAACATGACAGCAAAACTGTTGGAAAAACATATTACCGATACAATTCGGGAATGGCAGGTGAAGATCGGCTATGAGGGCGGTACGATGAAGCTCTACTACCCGGCGGAGTCCCTGCGCTGTTCCCTCTCTTTAGACGAAACAGAAGACCTGGCTAAAGCGCTTTCCGCGTTCTGTAAGAACGTACAGCCGCGCCTTGGAATGCTCGCTATTTCGGCAGTCAAAGACCGCTACTGTGTGGAAATCCCGGAGGAGGGATGCTCTTATATCGAGCGGGAAATCCCTGTTCCGGAGCTCCTGCAGAACCTTCTGCAGGTGATCACAACGCCTGGAAACACAATGGAACAGGTTCGAAACTGCTTTTCTTCCTATGCAGAGAAAATGCATACTACCGTGGAAGAAAACGCATCCGAGGAGCATGAGATGGGCCATGTATTTTCTTTTTCAGACCCGTCTGTAGATGAATACTGTTACTGTGTCGAAGAAAATGAATTCGGCCTGACGTATCACCGTTTTTCACGGGAAGATTACGAGGCTTTATAAATAAAAGGAGGATATACACCATGGAATTTACAAAACTGCTGGAAGAAAGAAGAAGCATCCGCGCGTTTGATCCGGAGAAACACGTAACCGCAGAGCAGATCCAGGAGATCGTACAGGCAGCGATTCAGGCACCATCCTGGAAAAACTCACAGACAACACGGTACTATGCCCTTGTAACACCGGAGAAAGTCGAAGAATTTTCCGCAAAATGCCTTCCAGAATTCAATCAGAAGAGTTCAAAGGGAGCCGCACTTGTCGTAACAGCATTCGTAAAAGACCGCTCCGGCTTCACGCAGGACGGAACACCGGACAATGAAGTCGGAAACGGCTGGGGCTATTACGATCTTGGCCTGCATGACGAAAACCTGATCCTGCGCGCAAGAGAACTCGGCCTTGATACTCTGATTATGGGAATCCGTGATGAGAAAGCTATCCGTGAAGCCCTCTCCATTCCGGAGAATGAGCTCCTTGGTGCTGTCATTGCTGTCGGCTACCGTGCCATCAACCCGGACAAGCCGAAACGTAAAACCGTGGACGATATCTTAAAACTGTTCTAAATCCGGCGCATCCGTGTGAAGACGTGCGCGGTACTTTCCAGGTGGGAATCCAAAGAACCGGGAAAACTGCTTGCTGAACGCATAGACATCGCCATATCCGACAAGACCGGCAATTTCCTTCATCGGTACGCCGCCCTCGAGAAGAATACAGGCCTGCTCCATTTTCTTCCTAGTGCGGTACCGTGCAGGAGAGACGCCGGTCTGTTTTTTAAATACTTTTCGAAACGTCTCATAACCGATCTGGAGTGACCGGGCAAGCTCTTCGAGAGAAATTTCTTCATCAAGATTCTGCGAGAGCATATCGCAGGCGGCCTCGATCGGATCCCGCTGCAGATTCACCCGGTGCGCATGGTAGCCGTACATTCGCAGAATCTCTTTTTCCATCTCCGGAATCCGCAAAGGCAGCAGACTGTCCGGTGTGGCCTTTAACGACTGCAGAAGCTTCTGATACCGCTCGAGATCGCCGGGAAGCAGCTCTGCCTTTAGCACCGGCTCCCGGTTCAGAACCGAAAGCGAGCAGAAAGAATCAAAAAACGGTTTCCCAATCGAGATAAAAAATTCCAGCCATTTCCCATCGGGGTCTACGCGTGTGGAATGCGGCACACCCGGCAGACGCTGGACCAGGCTTCCCGCCTGCAGCGGATAGGAGGTGCCGTCCTCGGCAATATATTCCCCGCTCCCGCGCAGCAGCACGAAACAGCTGTAATACTCGTTCGAAAAATGATACTGCGAGCGGTCCGCCGTCTCTTTCCGCATAAAACCGCACGCCAGAATCCCGTTCTTCATTTCATTTCCAATACAGCGATAGATAACATCGCTCTTTTCTATTTTTGCAAGCAGATATTCCGGTATCATACGACTTCTCCTTTGCTTTCCCATTTTGGATAAAAGAAACACCAGATCAACTATTTCTCATCCACGTGCAGTGTTTTATACTGAATCATAAGATAACTGCATGAATCTTCTGAAAATCCACAGATGTATTATATCACAGGAAAGCAAAAAAGGAACACCAATCTGGATAAAAAGAAGAGAGACAGTCGGAAAATGCGAAAGCAAAGGCAAGGAGGGTTTCAAGAACATGAGACAGACAAGAGACTGGGAAAATCAGTATATAACGCAGAAAAATCGTTATCCGATGCATACGCCATACGGTGCGTATGAGACGGTAGAGCAGGCGCTCGCCGGAAATCGGAACGCGTCCCGCTTTGTAATGGATCTGAACGGAGACTGGAAATTCAAAATGTATCCGTCACCGGAAGCGGTGGAAGCATTTTATGAAGAGAATTTCGATCACGCAGCATGGGATGCGATTCCGGTGCCGTCCAACTGGGAACTGCAGGGATATGGAAAGCCGGTTTACACCAATATGCTGTATCCGTTCAAACGGGAGGCAAACGGCGAAGCATTTGAGATCGAGATTACCGAAGGCACCTACGAGCTGAATGCGCCGTACGTACCGGAGAAAAATCTGACTGGCTGCTATTTCAGAACCTTTGAGGTTCCAACAGACTATATCGGCCGACAGCTTCTCATCGATTTCGGCGGTGTGGAGTCCTGCTTCTATCTCTGGGTCAACGGAAAACAGGTGGGGTATTCCCAGGACAGCAAAGTGAACGCGGAATTTGACATCACTGAATATGTGCAGGAGGGAACGAACACCCTCGCCGTACAGGTAATGCGCTACTGTGACGGTACTTACCTGGAAGATCAGGATTACTGGCATCTGTCCGGTATCTACCGCGATGTCCGCCTCGTATCGAAACCGGTGCAGCACATCCTGGACTATAAGGCAGAGACACTGTTCACACACCCGGATTACACGAAAGCTACCCTCTCTGTCACGATCTGGCCGGACAACTCCAAACCGCTGTACGGCGAGTATCATGCCAAAGTGACGCTGTATGATGCAGAACAGAACAAAGTAACCGAGATGGATTCGAGACCGTTTGCTGAGTGCGGCTTCTATCTGATGCCGAAATTCATCGCAACCGTTACTGCTCCGGTAGAGAACCCGGCACTCTGGACTGCAGAGACTCCGACACTTTACACCCTCGTTGTCGAGCTACAGAACAAAGAGAATGAGACGGTTGATATCGAGAGCTGCAAGGTCGGCTTCCGTCAGGTGGAAATCAACAGCCGCGGTGTTCTGACCCTGAATGGCAAACGCCTTGTGCTCCGAGGTGTTGACCGCCACGATTTTTGCGCCGAGACGGGACGTACCGTTTCTGAGGAGCAGATGCGAAAAGAAATTGCTGTGATGAAACGCCTGAATTTCAACGCTGTTCGTACCAGCCATTATCCGAATTCCGTGAAATGGTATGATCTGTGTGACGAGCTTGGCATTTACCTTGTCGATGAGACAAATCTTGAGACGCACGGTTACGGCGGACAGCTCAGTGCATCCGCTGAGTGGACAGCCGCTTATCTGGAGCGTGCAACCCGTATGGTACTGCGTGATAAAAACCATCCTTCCATCGTCTTGTGGTCCCTTGGAAATGAATCCGGTGCCGGGGCGAATCATGCTGCGATGCACGGCTGGATCCGCGAATACGACAAGACAAGATACGTTCAGTATGAGTCCGGCAACCCAAAGAGTAATATTTCCGACGTCATCTGCCCGATGTATCCGACGATGAGCTGGCTTACGGATGTGATGGCAGACGATTCTGATCTCCGCCCGTTCATCATGTGCGAATATGCGTATGCAAAGAGCAACAGCAACGGAAACTTCAAGGAGTTCTGGGACTATGTCAATAAATACCCGCGTTTCCAGGGCGGCTTTATCTGGGATTTCGCGGACAAGGCGATTGCGATCCACGAGGAGGACGGAAATATCAAATACGGCTACGGCGGAGCGTTCGGAGAGGATGTGACCGATCCGGTTCCGGATATGTGTCTGAATGGTGTTGTCTTTGCCGATCTTTCCTATAAACCGGGCGCCTATGAGGTGAGAAACGGCCAGTCCCCGGTTACGATTGAGCAGGTGAAAAATCCATATACCGGCGAAACTATATGGGTGCTGGCAAACCGCTACCATACCCTCGATCTTTCTCATCTGCAGGTGCGTTATGAAATTGTGCAGAACGGCGAAACGCTTGCCAAAGGCAGCTATCCGACATTTTACACGGCAGCCGGAACAACAGAGACGCTTCCGGAGCTTCCGGCGAAACTGCATGGCGAGGCGTATGTAAATTATTACGTTGAGCTTGCCCAAGATACCTTCTATGCACCGGCGGGAACAGAACTATACCGCCGTCAGATTCCGGTTACTTCAGGTGTTTATCTGGCAGACGAGAAAACGATTGTCGGGAAACCACTGACCGTATCGGAGGATGAAAATCATGTTCGCATCACCGGCGAAGAGACCGAAATTATCTTTGATAAAAAGACAGGTGAATTTACCAGATATCAGGCAAAGAGCGTTTCTTTTATGACCGGCGGAAAAGATGAATTTTATCGTGCCCCAACCGGTATTGATGAGGGAACCCATGAAAGTGATTACGATGATATCTGGCGCGCGGAAGGTCTGGATCGTCTGAAAAAGGAAGTACAGTTAGTATCGGCTGTCAGTGCCGGAAATCAGGTGCTTCTTGAAGTGCAGGCTTCCTATACCGCGGAGCCGGACAACGCAGTACTCTTTACCGCTCATACTCTGTATCGCATCGGCAGTGAGGGAATGGAGCTGAAAAACGAAGTAACAAACAACAGCGGTCTTGAGACCATCGCAAGAGTCGGACAGTCGTTCCGCTTCCCTGCAGCGTTTGATACGCTCACCTGGTATGGAAAAGGTCCCTGGGAGACGTATGCAGACCGAAAGGACGCAGCTTTTACCGGATTTTACACATCTTCTGTAGCAGAACAGCACGTTCCGTTTGTAGTACCTTGCGAATGCGGTGGCCATGAGGATACGCGATTTGCCGTTCTTTCAGATGGAACACATACCGTTCAGATTGTAGGCAGTGATGATTTCCATTTCAGTGCGCTTCCATATTCTATGGCAGAATATCGAAAAGCCGCATATGAGGAAGAACTTCCGGAGCATACGACAGGAACCTGGCTGATCCTGGATGCAGCACACGCAGGCCTTGGCGGAGATACCGGCTGGACGAAAAATATTCACCCGGAATATCGTGTATGCAAGGGAAGATACAGCTATACGTTCCGTTTCCATTTCGCATAAAAGAAAAAATCGGCCAACTGCCTATTGGATTCTTACGGAACAAATTACAGATTTCTCGTGAATGCTGCAAAGGTTGAAGCAAGAGATACGATTTATCAGCGAATGAAGGCTGGTGAATATATAAGGGAAGAACTTACACCAGATGGACTTCATCCAAATGATAAAGGACACAAACTTGTTGCAGAAGAAATTGAAAAATTCCTTGAAAGCGTGAAAGCAGAATTAGAAGTTGAGGAAAAAGAACCTGTTTTTCCGAAGGCAATGACGGAGAATGCATACGAGAATGCAAAACGCCTGACAATCCGTGAAATTTCACCAAAACTTTGCGGATTTCATGCAGATATGGAAGAGAAAACAGGACATCTTGATCATTTTAAAAATGGATGGATCGGGAAAAAAGCCGGGGATTCTATTCATTTTGAGGTGACTGCTTCCTGCAGTGCAGTGGAGAAAAGAAAATTCATACGGTAGATATAACAATTCTTCCGGAAGAGGTAACGGATACAACTCCATTTTATCTGATGTCATTAATTATTGCATAAGATTTTTGAAGGAGAGGTTTCTGGAGATTGAGACAGCAGCACTTGGAAATGAAGCTGGAATGATCGGTGCAGCAAGTTTACTGTAAAATATGGAGGAGATAAGATGAGAATTAATCCTGATAATAAAAAAATACGTTATAGCGGAAGGATTGACTGGGCGAATCCAAAAGAACCAATCTGGGTTTATCCATGTACATCTGTGGAATTTAAATTTACAGGAAAATATTTGAAAATTTTCCTGAGAAACAAAAATGAATACTGGCAGAATTATCTTGGATGTATTTTAGATGGAGTGCAGTCGTGTTATTATCTGGATAACGAGAAAGAGAATGAAATAGAGATTCGTGTTCCTGAGAATGAAAACGGAGAACATCATGTTCTTTTCTTTAAACGTCAGGATTCCTGCCATGAGATGCACATCCTTGGATTTGAAATTGAAGACGGAGCAAAATTATTGGAACTTCCGGATGCACAGACAAGAAAAATTGAAGTTTACGGAGATTCTGTATCAGCAGGAGAAGTGACAGAAGCAGTGGATTATACAGGAAAGACGGACCCTGAACATCAGGGAGGTTATTCTAACAGCTGGTATTCCTATGCATGGATGACAGCACGTATGCTGAATGCACAGATCCATGATATCGCACAGGGCGGAATTGCATTGCTGGATGGACAAGGCTGGTTCCATGAGCCGGATCAGATTGGAATGGAAAGTGCCTGGAATAAAATCCGCTTCAATAAAACATTTGGTGAACTGACAGAATGGGATTTTAATCAGTATACACCGCAGGTTGTTGTCGTGGCAATTGGCCAGAATGATAATCATCCGTTTGATTACATGTCAGAAGACTATATGTGTGAGAAAGCAATTCTTTGGAGAGAACACTATACAGAATTTTTAAAAAAACTGCGTCAGGTATATCCGAAGGCATCGGTCATCTGCTGTACGACATTGCTTGAGCATGACAGTTCTTGGGACAAAGCAATTGACGATGTAGTGGTTTCTATGGGAGACCGTAAGATTTCCCATTGTATCTTTAAAAGAAACGGAGCAGCGACTCCAGGACATCTCAGAATTCCAGAAACCTATGAGATGGCGAGAGAACTTGCTGATTATATAGAGAATCTGGGAATCGAGGAATGGAAATAATTAGAATAGTAGAGTAATAAGAGGAAGATATCCTGGTGGTCTGATCCGGTTTTATTAGGACATTATCCGGATGAGGGATTGGTGCGTTATGAAAAATATCTTCCGAAAATCACAGAAGAAGATATGCGTCTGATCTCAGAACCGATCGATATCTATGGACAGAATATTTATAATGGAAGATGCGTCCGTATGGGGGAAGACGGAAAGCCACAGGAGGTTTGCCGATATGAAGGATTTCCTAAAACTGCGATCCAATGGCCGGTAACACCGGAATGTCTGCAGTGGGGACCGAAGTTTTTATATGAAAGATATCATAAGCCAATTTACATCACAGAGAACGGATTATCCTGCCATGATGTGATCTCATTAGATGGAAAAGTGCATGATCCAAACAGAATTGATTTTCTTGCAAGATATTTGCGAGAACTGAGAAAAGCAGCAGAGGAAGCGGATATCAGAGGATATTTCCAGTGGTCTTTGATGGATAATTTTGAATGGGCCAAAGGTTACTCAGATCGATTTGGACTCGTATATGTGGACTACAGAAATCAGGAGAGAATTATGAAAGATTCCGCATTCTGGTATAAACACGTGATAGAAACAAACGGAGCAGAATTATAAATGGAAATAAAAGATCCCTTTTGGGGTTTATTTAGTAGCGTTAATAATAAATACTTGACAATTTATAAGGAGTGGTGTAGGGTAAAGGTGTCAAAGGAATTTCACCGGATCGGGTGTAATTCCGTTCACTATCCTATACGAAAAGAAGAGGTATTCATGATGAAAGAATTAAAGCCAATCAAAGAGGGTAAGGTACGCGAGATTTATGATAACGGCGACAGCCTGATCATGGTAGCAACCGACCGTATTAGCTGTTTTGATGTCATTCTGAACAATGTGGTAACAAAAAAAGGTACCGTTCTGACCCAGATGTCCAAATTCTGGTTCGATCTGACAGAAGACATCCTTCCGAATCATATGATCTCTGTAGACGTAAAAGACATGCCGGAATTTTTCCAGCAGGAGAAATTTGACGGAAACAGCATGATGTGCCGTAAGCTGGAAATGCTTCCTATCGAGTGCATTGTCCGCGGCTACATTACCGGAAGCGGCTGGGCAAGCTATCAGAAAACAGGAAAAGTATGTGGCATCGAGCTTCCGGAAGGATTAAAAGAATCTGACAAGCTTCCTGAGCCAATCTACACTCCGTCCACAAAGGCTGAAATCGGAGATCATGACGAAAATATCTCTTATGAGCAGAGCATCGCCCATCTGGAAAAATACTTCCCGGGAAAAGGAGCCGAGTATGCAGAGAAGCTTCGCGACTACACCATCGCTCTGTATAAAAAATGTGCTGATTATGCTTTAAGCAAAGGCATTATCATTGCAGACACAAAATTTGAGTTTGGTCTCGATGAAAACGGAAATATCGTAATCGGCGACGAGATGCTGACTCCGGACAGCTCCCGCTTCTGGCCTGCAGATGGTTATGAACCAGGCCATGGTCAGCCATCTTTTGACAAACAGTTCGCGCGCGACTGGCTCAAAGCCAACGATGGAAACCACGACTGGACTCTGCCGCAGGAAATCGTAGACAAGACGATCGAGAAATATCTTCAGGCATATGAGATGCTGACAGGAAAACCGCTGGCATAAAGAACATCATAGTGTTAAAAAGCTACAGGAGGCAGGTTCTGCCTCCTGTTTTTGCATATTTTGTGATAAGATCAGATGATAATCTGATACTCAAATGCGTGAAACATGTGATATAATGGGAAGAAAGACAGGATGCGAAGGAGGAAACACGATATGAAAATTGCTGCTGCAATTGAAAAAATGACAGATTTTTATAAGGGAAATATTCATGATATTTATCATTTTCTGAAGGTATGGGCCTTTGCAAAGAACATCGGCGAGGCGGAAGGACTGGATCCAAAAACACAGGAAACGCTGGAGATGGCAGCTGTTGTCCATGATATTGCCTGCCCGCTGTGTCGGGAAAAATACGGAAATACCAGCGGAAAGCATCAGGAAGAGGAAAGTGCGCCGCTCGTTGCAGAATTTTTCAAAGATGTACCGGCAGGAGAACTGGATGTCGAACGCATCACATGGCTGGTTACGCATCATCATACCTATACAAATGTAGAGGGAATGGATTACCAGATCCTGCTGGAAGCCGATTTTCTGGTCAATGCCGGCGAGAGCGAATATTCAAAACAGGCGATTGAAAATTTCTGCAGAAAAGTATTTCGGACGGAAGCGGGAACGCATCTGTTGAAGAGTATGTTTCCGGAGAAGGAATAAGGTCATGAAGTGTGACATCCTCCACCACCTCTACAGGTGGTGGAGGATGTCACTTTTACAGCAGGACAGCCGGGGTCATTTAACCTTTATGGCGGTCAACCGGGAGATCCCGAAGTATCTGGATGCTACCTTATGGAACAGGGGATTTGTGGATACAAACGGCAAATACTATGAGCTTTGGAATGCGCAGGCACAGTATTATACGGAGTAAAATTTTGGCAATCTGTCGGCAGAAGCCATTCACAGAGAGATTGGCGGTACACTGAAACGGCTGGGAACAGAGTATCTGGATCTGTATATCATTCACCGTTTTGACTACGAAACTCCGATTGAGGAAACAATGGAAGCCCTGAATGTATGACCGCACTGGCATGGCAATGGGCGAAGGGAGTCAGCTCCCCGATTATCGGTGCGACCAAGGCGGCAATTGTTTCGTAAAAAATTATGGCATGTAAAACGCCGTCAGACTTGTTGTAGTCTGACGCGTTTTGCGTTAGGAAGCTCTTTGAAGAAACATCTATATTATTTCGTTTCCTGTCCCGCTTTCTTCCGGAACAGTTCTTTTCCACAGCTGATGACAATGATGACACCAAGAACCATCAGCAGAATGGCGATGATGAGCTGCAGTCCCTCAACGAGGAAGACAGCGGTTCCTGCTCCATACGCTTTTACAAGTGCGATGACACGCTCTACCAGTGCGGTAAAGGTGACGCAGAGCATGATGATAAGCGGCGGGAACAGGGTTCTGTTTTCACGGCCGGTGACTTTCAGGAAGACACAGAGCGTGATCAGAACGAGTGCACTCAGCATCTGGTTTGCACTTCCGAACAGTGGCCAGATATTGGCATATCCGATCTGAGTCAGGATGTAGCCGCAGAGCAGAGTAACAATGGTAGAGAAATATTTATTGCAGAGCAGCTTTCTCCATCCGGCAGCATGTTCCATATCATCGACAGTGAACAGTTCCTGGAAGGACATACGGCCGATTCGTGCAACGGAGTCAAGACTGGTAAGTGCCAGCGCCGATACACACATAGTCATGAAGCACTGTGCTCCGTATACCGGGATGCCGAACATTTCCAGAAATCCGGCAACACCGGAAGAAAAGATCGCAAATGGCGTTCCGACAGCAGCCGTACCGTCTGCAGAAGCAGCAGCACCGGCAACGCAGAGGGCGAGGACGGCAAGCAGGCTCTCCAGAACCATAGCTCCGTATCCGACTTTCTGCATATCTTTTTCATTCGCAATGGTTTTCGAAGAGGTTCCAGACGATACCAGGCTGTGGAATCCGGAAACAGCACCACAGGCAACGGTGACAAACAGGATCGGGAACAGATCTCCGGATGCCGCATTGTGGAAACCGGTGTACATTGGAAGATTCATTTTCGGGTGTGCAACAACAAGTCCGACAACAGCGCCAAGGATCATGCCGGCAAACATAAAGGTTGTCATAAAGTCACGCGGCTGCATCAGAAGCCACATCGGAAGGACAGCGGCAAGAAAGATGTAGGCAAATACCAGATAAGTCCAGGTTGCTTTGCTTGTTACAAGCGGTACATTCATGCCGATTGCAAAGGCTGCAACAGTGCAGGCAAGGCCGAGTACCATTTCTTTCCAGCCTTTCCACTGCAGTTTTTTCTGGAGCAGTCCGAAGACAACAGCAAAAGCGATAAATAGCAGGGAGATGCTTCCGGCAGCGCCGTTTACAGTTGCCTGGGCAGAAAGCTTTGTGACGCCGTCAACCGTTTCGTAAGCATTAAATGTTCCGGCAACCATATCTGCAAAGGCGGCGATAACGATCAGTGTAAAGAGCCAGCAGAAGAGAAGAAACAGTTTTTTTCCTGTTTTGCCGATGTATTTCTCAATGAGAAGTCCCATGGATTTTCCTTCGTTTTTGACACTCGCATACAGCGCACCGAAATCGGTAACAGCACCAAAGAAGATACCGCCGATCAGGATCCATAAAAGGACGGGAACCCATCCAAAGACAGCGGCCTGAATGGCACCGGTGACAGGGCCTGCACCTGCGATTGAAGAAAACTGATGGGCGAATACGGTCCATCCATCGGTAGGGACGTAATCCTGACCGTCATTTTTTGCAACGGCAGGTGTTTTTGCTTTAGGATCGATGCCCCATTTCTTTGCCAGCCAGCTTCCGTAGAAGGTATAACCTGCTATCAGACATACGGCGGCGATCAGTACAATAACCAACGTGTTCATAATAAAATTCCTCCTCGTTCAAAAATGATATTTCCAGTTTACATGGATTCCAAATGGAAAAAGAAAAGGGAAAAGGCAATTGTGTTGGTATGCTTGGAAACAAAAAAAGCTTCGTCTCCCTGACTTATGCAAGAAGACGAAGCTTTCAAAAACGCTCCGCGTTACCACTTCTAATTATCGGCTGTTTCTTTTGGTCGATCACTCAGACAAGATCCCCGATGATACACTTTCCGGTGAATCTCTTCTCTGCTAACGGTGAGAGGCCGGTCCGGACTACTTTCCATTTCTGGTTTCGTCTGTACAGCTCACAGGGGATTGTTCTTTGGGATACCTGCCATCTCGCACCAGCCGATGGTTCTCTGCAAAGGCTCACCCGAAAAATGTTGTCCTGCTCATTGCTTTTTTCTGATCCCTTTTTTCTTTTGAACACTTTGCATTATAGTCTCATTTTTCGGTTTGTCAAGCAATTTTAAAAAAAATATCATGTTTTTTCCCTGAAAATAGTAAAAATCTATTTCTTGACACAGAAAACCAAAATTTTTATAATAGAAGAAAAAGCGCAGAACCAGAAGGCTTCTGCGGAAAGGTGGTATTTTTGTATGGGGTATTATGACAAAGAACGTGTAAGGGGATTTTTGCACAATCAGGACGGTATTATTGTGAATGATTTCGGAGAAGAGGTGATTCTCCGCGGCTGGGGCATGGGAAACTGGGATAATCCGGAAGGATTTATGCTCGGCACCCAGAGCGGCTTTGGACTGTTCGAGCCTGGAAAATATGCGCCGATGGGACGCATGGACCGTGGAAGAAGTATGGACCAGATTCTACGGGAGACCTGCGGAACGAAATATGCGGAGGAGTTCTGGAAACGCTGGAGACGGCTGTATCTGACGGAGGAGGATATTGCACTTCTCTCCAGACGCGGTTACAATTCCGTGCGTCTGCCGATCCGCGCAGGAAGCTTTCTGTATGAGGAGCCGGGGATTACGTATAATGAAGATTCCTTTGCCATGCTGAATGATGTTCTCGACTGGTGTGAGACGTATCAGGTTTATGCTGTCGTAGATTTCCATGCGGCAACGGCAGGCCAGTCCGGAATTCCGTGTGATGACGGCGTGGACAATGGACAGCATCTGTATGACGATGAAGAATCGATGGAGCGGATGTTTCTTCTGATGGAAGAGTTTATGAGAAGATACAAAGACCGCTGGATCATCGGCGCATATGACTGTATCAACGAGCCGATCTCCATGACGCCGCGCCGCGAGGAGCTGACACCGAAGCTGGTCTATTTTTACGAGGAAATGATCCGCCGCTGCAGAAAGATCGACCAGAAACACTTATTTTTGCTGAATGGTACACAGTTTTCCTCTCTTACATATTTCTTTGATCATGAGTTTGACCCGGAATACCACAACTGGGGCATCAGTCTTCATGCGTATGAGATGGTTGTTCCGGAGGTAGCTTCTCTTGCCAGCGTTCTCCGTACCTGCCGGGAACAGAAGATCTGCCTGTGGATGGGCGAGACAGGAGGAAGAAATGAGCACGCATGGCAGACAACGATGTATGAGATTCTTGCCGAGTACCACGCCGGTTATAATCTGTGGTGCTGGAAAACGGTAGAGGGAGCAGGATGTGCTTCGATTCTGAACTTTAATGTTCCGGATGAATGGCATCTGATTACCGATTATGCAATTAATGGAGCTGCAAAACCGTCCTACGAGCATGCGCAGGCCATCTGGGACAGCTACCTGGAATGCCTGGCGGTCGATAAATGCAAAGAAAATACGCAGTATCATCCTTATCTGCTTCGAGAGGGCAATTTTGAGATCCCGGCGATCGGCTACAACGCGCTGCCGATGGATTCACACCGTGGTCTTAGTGATCTTCCGAATGCTGCAGGATATCGTCTGTATGACCGGTTTGAATTGATTTATGAAAAAGGATATCATCCTGAACCGGCCGGGTTTGCCGCACCGGGTCCGATCAAACATCCGAGAGATCATGTACAGCTTCAGCTGGGAGCAGGAGAGTATGCTTCCTATACAATCCGTGAAAAAGAAACCTATACCGTTTCTGTAACTTACTGTGCAGACAAAGAGGTGAAGGTACAGGCAGCTATTCAGGGAGAGACTCTTTTTGAAGGGGTAATGCCTCCTGCCGGTGAGAAAGTAACTTCGGATGTTCATCCATATTTTGCATATGAAACAGCACCGAACACACTCGAACGGTTCACACTCGGTACCGTTACAGGAGAAGGCATTCTGAAAATAGAGGTTCTGGACGGATGTGCACGGTTCGGACAGATTGTGATTCGGAAAAGTGAAAAATAGCAGAACATAACGTTTCTTTATGAGGAATAAATAACAGATCTATCTGCCCACAGGAATCAAAAAAATCCGACGGGCAGATTTTTTTGATTTTTTTCAGTTTTCCATTGACAATTGCATCACTGGTGCTATAATAAAAACAAACATATGAATAAATGTTCATATGAACAGTGAAAATGAAAAAGGAGATCAAAAGCGATGAAGAAAACGTATAAGATCGATGTTGACTGCGCAAACTGTGCAAACAAAATGGAAGAGGCTGCAAAAAACACAGCAGGTGTAAAGGATGCTACCGTAAACTTTATGATGCTCAAAATGATCGTTGAGTTCGAAGACGGACAGGATCCAAAGAGCGTTATGCAGGATGTTCTGAAAAACTGCAAAAAAGTTGAGGATGACTGCGAGATCTTCCTCTAAAATAAAAAACTTTCATCGGCGGATGGAAGAAAAAGCTGGAGCAGAATAGATTCTAAAACCTGTCTGCGGTTCAGCTCGAGAAAAATCCAGTATTTTCTCTCTGGAGCAGCGGATTTGGATCTGTAAATCTCTGGGATGAAATGCTGGATTTTTTCATCCGGCGGTAAGAACAAAGGAGGCATATGTATGAATAAGAAACAGAAAAAGGTTCTCATCCGCGTCATCGTTGCATCGGTTCTTCTGATTCTCTGCGCGGTACTGCCGACAACCGGCTATGTGCGATTTGCAACCTTTATGGTTCCTTATCTGGTCATCGGATACGATATCCTGAAAAAGGCCTGGAAGGGAATCCTGAACAAACAGGTATTTGATGAAAACTTTCTGATGGCTGTTGCAACGGTCGGTGCCATTCTGCTTGGCGAGTATCCGGAGGGCGTAGCGTTATGCTGTTTTACCAGATCGGCGAACTGTTCCAGAGCTATGCTGTCGGAAAGAGCCGCCGGAACATCAGCGAACTGATGGATATCCGCCCGGATTATGCAAATATCGAGGTAGACGGAAAACTCGAGCAGGTTGATCCGGATGAAGTTGAGGTTGGCACAATCATCGTTGTACAGCCTGGTGAAAAGATTCCGATCGATGGTGTGATCGAAGAAGGAAACACCACACTGAATACCAGTGCCCTGACCGGAGAGAGTGTTCCGCGTGACGCCCGGGATGGAGACGAAGTCATCAGCGGATGTATCAATATGTCCGGTCTGATTAAAGTAAAAACAACGAAAGAGTTTGGAGAGTCCACCGTATCCAAAATTCTGGACCTTGTGGAAAACTCCAGCTCCAAGAAATCAAGATCCGAGAACTTTATTTCCAAATTTGCGAAATACTATACACCGGCCGTCTGCTACGGTGCGCTGGCGCTGGCAATCCTGCCGCCGCTGGTACGGATGCTGTTTTTAAGTGCCGCTCCTGAGTGGAGCGTATGGATTTACCGTGCGCTGACCTTCCTGGTTATCAGCTGCCCTTGTGCACTGGTCATCAGTATTCCGCTCAGCTTCTTCGCCGGTATCGGCGGCGCAAGCCATGAAGGTGTCCTGGTGAAAGGTTCCAACTATCTGGAAACACTTTCCCAGACCAAATACGTTGTATTCGATAAAACCGGTACCATGACACAGGGTGTCTTTGAAGTAGCCGGTATTCACCACAATACGATCAGTCAGGAAGATGTTCTGGAATACGCAGCACTTGCTGAGTGTGCTTCGAGCCATCCGATCAGCAAGAGTCTGCAGAGAGCATATGGAAAACTGATCGACCGAAGCCGTGTCACGGACATCGAAGAGATCAGCGGAAACGGTGTAACAGCAAAGGTAGACGGTAAAAATGTCGCTGCCGGAAATGCAAAACTGATGGAGCGCCTTGGCGTTGATTATATCGACTGCCACAGCGTCGGCACCATCGTCCATGTTGCTGTAGACGGCAAGTATGCCGGACATATCCTGATCTGTGATATGATCAAACCGCATGCGAAAGAGGCGATTCAGGCGCTGCGGAAATCCGGTATTAAAAAGACGATTATGCTGACCGGAGACTCCAGGCGGATAGCCGATCAGGTAGCTGCAGATCTTGGAATTGATGAAGTTTACAGCGAACTGCTTCCTGGTGACAAAGTAAGTAAAGTGGAAGAGCTGCTTGCTGCAAAGACAGAAAAAGAAAAACTTGCCTTCGTAGGTGACGGCATCAACGATGCACCGGTACTGTCCCGTGCCGATATCGGTATTGCGATGGGAGCACTTGGTTCCGACGCAGCAATTGAAGCAGCTGATATCGTTCTGATGGACGACGATCCGCTCAAGATTTCCAAAGCAATTCACATTTCCAGAAAATGTATTCACATTGTTTATGAGAATATTTATTTTGCAATTGGTATCAAAGTATTGTTCCTGCTTCTGGGAGCCATCGGTATCGCTAACATGTGGATGGCAATTTTCGCAGATGTCGGAGTTATGATTCTGGCGGTTCTGAATGCAATTCGTGCTCTGTTTGTGAAAAATTTATAGAAAGACGAGGACACAAAATGGCAAAAATCAATCCGGAAGAAGCTGATCTGTGCTGTGACTCCTGTGAGGTTCATGAAAATCTGGTAAAGATTGTCAATGAGACCATGCCGGATGAAACAGAGCTTTACGATCTGGCAGAGCTTTTCAAGGTATTTGGTGATTCCACGCGGATCCAGATCCTGTTTGTCCTGTTTGAGGCAGAGGTATGCGTCTGCGACCTGGCAGAAGCACTGCACATGACACAGTCCGCAATTTCCCACCAGCTTCGCATTCTGAAGCAGAATAAGCTGGTAAAGAGCAGACGAGAAGGAAAATCGGTGTTCTACTCTCTTGCAGATGGTCATGTACGGACAATCATCGCACAGGGACAGGAGCATATTGAAGAGGATTAAAAAAAGCATAAGATAGCAGAAACGTCCCGCAGATGAGAAATTTCATTTGCGGGACGTTTCTGCTTTTCACATTCATTCTTTATTTGGTAAACCATGCTTCCCGAACATGCTGTTTTAGAAGGTTCCGTGCATTTTGGAAGCTGTTTTTTTGCTTTGTTTACATAACCGAATTATGTAAATTATTTCTTGAATTTCATGATTTATACTCCTCGGAGTAATACGGAATGCAGAGATACATACCGTCCGTGATCTGGTTGGAACTCAGGTGATTGATCTCACGGACCTCAGCAATGTAACTGGAAATATCGGAGTATTCTTCTGTACGGTATTCTTTGGCGATATCCCACAGTGTATCGCCGGAAGAAACGCGGATACTGGTGTAGTATTTGTAGGTTGGAGCTTTCGGCTCACTGTCTGCCTGCGTATTCTGCGGCGTGAAGTGGAAGATTAAAAGAAATGTGACGGCAACCAGAGACAGGAGAGCGGCGGCTGCGCGGATCTGCAGTTTTCTTCTCTGGATTTTTCGTCTTTCTCTCAGTGATTTTCTTTTCTTTGCATTGGTACTCATGTAAAATTCCCCCTTGATTTGTGATAGAAGAGTAGTTGTGCTACGTGAACATTTGTTCTTTCGAATATATGTTCATTATAATAAAAGAACGTATGTTTGTCAATACGAAATACGAACAAATTTTCGAAACTTTTGTTTGCGTTCCGGTTGGATTTATGGTAAAATTTATTTGGTATATTTTAAGCAAATATCGTATAGAAAGAGGGGACTACCCTAATTCATATAAAAAACGAAACGACAGGAGGAACATACGATGGCTGGAGACAAAAATAAACTGACAGAGAAACAGAGACAGATTCTCGAATATTTAAAACAGGAAATTTTGCAGAGAGGATTCCCGCCGTCTGTGCGTGAGATCTGCGAAGCGGTTTCCCTTCGTTCTACATCCTCGGTACATGCACATCTGGAAACACTGGAGCGGAAAGGCTATATCAAACGAGATGCAACAAAACCGAGAGCCATTGAAATCTGCGATGAAGGATTCCATACCGGCCGCCTTGGTGCAATCCAGGGAATTGCATCGGAAGACACCGCATCCCAGAGTGAGGTTGCACAGATTCCGCTGATCGGCAAAGTAGCTGCCGGAGAACCGATTCTTGCGGTAGAGAATATTGAAGGATATTTTCCGATGCCGGTAGACCGTCTGCCAAACGCAGAAACGTTCCTTTTAAAGGTACAGGGCGAAAGCATGGTAAATGCAGGTATTTTAGACGGTGACCTTGTTCTTGTGGAACAACAGGCAACTGCGGAAAATGGAGAAAAAATTGTCGCTCTGGTCAATGATTCCGCTACAGTAAAAACATTCTACAAGGAAGACGGTTATTTCCGCCTGCAGCCGGAAAACGATGAGATGGATCCGATCCTTGTGAATGATCTGCAGATCGTAGGAAAGGTAATCGGAGTATTAAGATTTTTATCCTGAAAAATAAAAGAAGAAAATAAAAAATGTTGTGAAAAAACGAACAAGAAATCGGCCTGTAAAATTCGGCGGTTTCAGAAGAAAAACCGGTGATTTCTGAAAGTAACTCTTCAACTATTCGAAAAACCTGCGTTTCCCGAATAGTTATATAGAAGAAATACTTCTTTCATTTTCCCGGTTTTTCTGTTTAGAAAGGCTCATTTGCAGTTATGAAATCAAAAATTACGTATCACGAACAAACCGATATGGAAAATACACTGAAGCTCCGCGAGGTTCTGAAGACGCTTCCCTCTTTTACTTCCGAATTTTTCCGCGGCATCAGCACAACGACATCGACCAGCACACGAATCAAATATGCATATGACCTTCGGATCTTTTTTCAGTATCTGCAGAAAGAAAATCCGGAACTTGCCAAAATTCCCATGGATCAGATGTCCGTTGATGTGCTTGACCAGGTCACTGCACTTGATCTTGAGGAATACACAGAATATTTAAAGGCTTATATCGGTTCCCAGGAATCTTATACCACCAACGGGGAAAAAGGCCTGAAACGAAAATTGTCGGCACTTCGGACGTTCTATTCCTATTATTTCAAAAAGGAACTGATTGAGACAAATCCTACGCTGCTTATCGATATGCCGAAGCTCCATGAAAAAGAAATTATCCGTCTGGAGCCAAATGAGGTTGCGGAGCTTCTCGATTTTATTGAATCCTGCGGCGACGGGCTGAGCAATCATCAGCGGGCCTACTATGAAAAAACAAAGGAACGTGATTTTGCAATCATTACTCTTCTGCTTGGCACGGGAATCCGTGTGTCGGAATGTGTCGGGTTAGATATTGAGGATGTCGATTTTAAAAACAATGGCATCAAAGTGCTTCGAAAAGGTGGAAATGAAATGTTTGTCTACTTTGGAGATGAAGTTGCCGAGGCACTGAAAAAGTATATCGAAGTCCGCGCAGGTATTACGCCTGTGGCAGGACACGAACACGCACTCTTCTATTCGGCGCAGAGAAAACGGATCAACGTCAAGACGGTGGAAAATCTGGTGAAGAAATATGCGTCCCAGGTGACGACAACGAAGAAAATTACGCCGCATAAACTGCGTAGTACGTACGGTACGACGCTGTATCAGGAAACAGGCGATATTTATCTTGTTGCGGATGTTCTCGGCCATAAGGATGTCAATACGACGAAGAAGCATTATGCTGCCATGGACGATGCAAGGCGCCGTCAGGCTGCCACAGCGGTACGGCTGCGGGAGTCCATGCCGGAGCATGAGGAATAAAAACATATCAGAAACCAAAAGAGGAATCAACAGGGATTATATCCCATTCGTTGATTCCTCTTTTTTATGGAGACGACTTCTCTCCTGCTTTTTTTAGTTACTCCGCCTTAATTGCCCAGCGCATTTTCGTTGAACTTGCACGGCTGTTGCGGATGCATTCTTCTTTGGAAGGACGAATGACTTCTTTTGAATATTCGGAATAAATACCGATCTGATACAGTCCCTTCATGGACTTTTTCACAAGCCGGTCTTCGCCGGAATGGAACGTCAGAATTGCCGCTCTGCCGCCCGGAGCAAGAGCATCCGGGAGTTTTTCCATGAATGCTTCCAGAACCTCATATTCGTTGTTTACATCGATCCGCAGTGCCTGGAAGGTGCGGGCGCAGGATTTTTTGATGGCTTCTTTTTTCTCGTCTTTCGGAAGAAAATCCAGTGCTTCAGCGATCAGATCACGCAGTGTAAACGTAGTGTCAATTTTCTTTCCTTTCCGAAGTGCCCGCGTAACAGCCTGGGAAATTTCTTCTGCATACGGTTCATCGGCGTTTTCAATGAGCATGCCTTCCAGTTCATCGCGTGCAACCGTGCGCAGACGCTCGGCCGCAGAAATTCCTGCCTCCGGATTCAGGCGAAGATCCAGCGGTCCATCATATTTGTAGGAAAAGCCGCGCTCCGGATTATCAATCTGCATGGAGGAAACACCAAGATCCGCCAGAATGAAGTCAAAGGGGCCGTATTCGGCAGCAACCTGATCAATATTGGCAAAATTCTGATGAAGAATCGTTAAAATCTCAGAGCCGTACCCCTGCGCGGCCAGTCGTTCTTTTGTTTTTGCCATCTCGATCGGATCGACATCCAGCGCACAGAGATGCCCTTTTCCCTGCAGGCATGCAAGCATACGGGAGCTGTGGCCGCCGTATCCGAGTGTTGCATCAAGTCCGTTCTGTCCCGGCTCGATCTTGAGAAAATCGAGGATTTCATCTACGAGAATCGGGATATGCATGCCGGCCGGTGTGCTTCCCTTTTGGATCACATGCTCAATGGTCCCCTGATATTTCTCCGGATTCAGTTCTTTGTATTTCTCATTGTAATTCCGCGGATGTGTGCCTTTGTAGCGGACGCGGCGTTTGTGTTCTTTCTGTTCTTCCATAAAATGTTCTCCTTATACTTCAAATATATTTAATCGAACATGTGCGTTCGAATATTTTCCAGATCAATTGGTTCTCCTGTCATCGGCTGCAGAAAGTGCAGTTTCCAGGCATGGAGCGCGGCACGGGTACCGCCGTCGCGGACTCCGTAGAGCGGATCTCCGAAAAGTGGATGTCCAATAGATGCCATGTGAAGGCGGATCTGATGCGTGCGGCCGGTTTCCAGACGGCAGCACACGACGGCCCAGAAAGGATCCTGAAGGACAGCCTCGTAGTGTGTAATAGCCCACAGGCCGTTCCCTTCTTTACAGATACGCATTTTAGTGATACGTTTCCCAGACGGATCGAAAGAATCAGGGTCATCTCCTGGAATTTGCTCCATGGAAAGACGAATGGTTTCTTTTTGCGTTTCTTCGGAAAAGGGATGGTGTACCAGAGCCAGGTATTCTTTTTTCAGCGCGCCGCTCTCCCGCTGCCGGGACAGTCTGGCAGCAGCCAGCTGATTCTTTGCAAATAGTACCAGACCCGATGTATCTTTGTCAAGACGGCCGATGCAGCGGAGTTCAGAAGGCGCTGTCGGTGTTTTTAACAGGGATGCGACAGCATGTGTCAGGGAATCGAAATAATGGCCGTGGGAAGCGTGGCAGACCATACCGGATGGCTTGTCTGCGACACAGAGATCACTGTCCTCATAGAGAATCCGTACGCCGGCAGAATCACCTGATACCGGCAGAACCTGATCTTCGGAAAGGTGGGGACACTTCTGCTCATATCGAAAAGTGATCGTATCTCCAGTCTGGACGACTGCATTTGTGCGGCAGGAAACACCATTTTTCTGAATTCCATCCGGAATATATTTGGCATGGCGGATTTCACGTGGTGTCAGGTGCAGAAAACGTTTTAGAATTGTTTCCACCGACAGTCCCCCCTGTTCCGGAAGGACAAAGTGACACAGCTGCTGATAGTCAAATTGCGGCATAAAAGATTTTCTCCTCTTCACAAGTTCACATAATCATTTTATGTAAACTATATAAATACAAACAATTCAGTACGATGATGGTACACTATCTCTAGACAAAAACAGGTTTCACAGATCTCGCAAACCACGTTCTGTTTTACCGATTCGGCAAACAAAAAAATTTTATTTACAGATCCTCTAAGATCACCGTAAACGGCCCATCATTCACCAGTGATACTTCCATCTCAGCCCCGAACACTCCCGTTTCGACAACAGGAACCTGTTCCCGTGCTTTCGCGACCATATATTCATACAGTTCTTCTGCTCTGTGCGGCTCGCCTGCTTCCGTGAAGCTTGGACGGTTTCCCTTTTTACAGTTGGCATACAGGGTAAATTGTGAAACCATCAGAAGCTGTCCATCCACATCTGCCAGGGACTTGTTCGTCTTTCCATTTTCATCTTCAAAAATACGCAGTCCCAGCAGTTTTTTCATATACTTGTCTGCTGTTGCTTCATCGTCCCCCTGGCCGACACCGATCAGAACCAGAAAACCTTTCTGAATCGATCCGACAACCTTCTCTTCCACCGAAACACTTGCTCTTTTTACACGTTGTATAACAATTCTCATCTTTAAAATCCTTTCATAAAATGACCCTCCTCTTATTTTTAAGAGGAGGGTCGTTTCTCCTATGTTCTGTTTTGATCAGGTGCTGAAAATCTTGCGGATTCCCGCTTCTTTAACTTCAATTGCCTGTTTGATCATATCTACGGTTCCATCGATACCGAATACACTGCTGTTCAGGCACAGGTCGTAGCTGTCTACCTCGCCCCAGCGTTTGCTGGTGTAGTAATTGTAGTAGCTTGCACGCTGTTTGTCGATCTTTGTGATCTTGTCTTTTGCTTTTGCATCGGAAAGATCATACAGCTTTGCGATACGGCGGATGCGATCCTGCATATCTGCTTTAATAAAGATGCTCAGCACGTTCGGATTTTCCTCCAGTGCATAATCTGCACAGCGGCCTACGATGACACACGGACCGTCCTGCGAAATCTTCTTGATGGCATCAAACTGTGCCAGAAATACCTTCTGGTTCAGCGGCATATCCATCATGGTAGATCCATAGCCGAAGGAGTAACTGTCCATAACCAGAGAGTATAAAAAGCTGTTGGTTGGTTTTTCATCGTGGTTTTCGAACAATTCCTGGCATAATCCGCTGTCCTTTGCTGCTCTCTCCAGCAGCTCTTTGTCATAGTACTTAATTCCCAGGTCATCCGCTAAAATCTTACCAATGGAATGTCCGGCGCTTCCGTACTGACGTCCAATCGTTATGATAGTTTTCATATAATCCGCTCCTTTCCATTCCGTCACAATAATCTGCTTTCACAGATGTAGTAACTCGCGTTTTTTCGTTACATCCAGTATACTACAGAATTCACAGAAAGTACAGAACATTTTGATAAAACTTATACAAATTAACTATATACTTTTTAAAATATCATTCTTTTTAAGCGGTTTCAGACATTTTTTCGAAACTGCAGCAACAGATTGGAAAAATATTCCGGAATCGGCGCCTCAAACTCCATATAGGCACCGGTCCGTGGATGGATAAATCCAAGTACCATCGCATGCAGCGTCTGTCCCTGCAGGTTTTTCACCGGGCATTTCTTCGGGCCATAAACCGCATCGCCAAGCAGCGGATGCCCGATACTTGCCATATGGACACGGATCTGATGCGTCCGGCCGGTTTCCAGCTGGCATTCAATATACGTATAATTTCCAAGGCGTTCCAGCACACGGTAATGTGTGACCGCCGGTTTTCCGTTCCGTTCATTAATCGCCATCTTTTTCCGGTCTGTCGGATGGCGGCCGATTGCACCGCGCACGGTTCCCTCGTCCTCTTTCAGATTCCCATGGACAATTGCCCGGTACTTTCGGGTAATGGAATGTACAGAGAGCTGTTCTGCGAGGCTCTGGTGGGCGAAATCGCTCTTACAGATAACCAGGGCACCCGTTGTGTCCATATCGATTCTGTGGACGATTCCGGGGCGCAGAACGCCGTTGATGCCGGAGAGATTTCCGCGGCAGTGATACAGAACCGCATTGACCAGTGTTCCGCTGCTGTGGCCTGCCGCCGGATGTACGACCATCCCCTTGGGCTTATTGACGACCAGAAGATCATCATCCTCGTACAGAATATCAAGCGGAATGTTTTCTGGATCCACGTTCAGTTCTTCCGGTTCCGGCAGAAGCACCAGAACGGCATCACCGGCGGCAACCTTACTGCTTGCTTTCTGCGTTTTTCCGTTGATCGAAACCTTTCCGTCTTTTAAAAGCTTCTGCAGAAAAGAACGGGAACAGTCCGAAAAAGATGCGGCCAGGCACTGATCAATCCGTTTTCCGTCAAAATCCGGTGTAACTTCCAAAATCCGTTCTTCTTCAGCCATCGGACTCCTCCTTTTTGGCGTTTTTATGCAGAAATGCGAAGTCTTCGTCCTTGTAGTACAACAGATACAGCAGTAAAAAGACAGCGACCGATACGGTGACATAAATATCAGCTACGTTAAAAACCGGAAAGTTGATCAGCGAAACGTAGATGAAATCAACGACATAGTGATTCAGAAAACGATCGTAAAAATTTCCGACCGCACCAGCCGTCAGAACAGTCAGCACGGCAAAAAGCGGTAAAAAGCGGCGTGTCTTTGGAAGCTTGTAAAAGACGATCACCATGACGATCAGAAACAATACCGTCATCATAGCAAACAGCCAGTACTGATCCTGCAGAAGTCCGAATGCCATACCGCGGTTTTCCAGATAAAACAGCTCCAAAACCCCTGGAATGAGCTCGATCGACGGCTGGTCCTTCAGATACTGCACTGCCAGTGATTTTGTATACTGATCTGCTGCAAGCAGAAGGACAATTGCTGCCGCGCAAACCAGATAAACGGCCAGCGGAGAAAGTTTTTTACTCTTCATCGATCAGATCTCCATTAATAGAATTGATAGCTTCCAGCATTTCTTCATCTGTAACCGTGCGGTCCACCACAGCATGGCCGACAGACTCCAGAAGGATGAATTTGATCGTACCCTGTTCCATTTTCTTGTCCGATTTTGTTGCAGCCAGAATATCTTCCGATTTCAGGCCGTCCACGGTGATTGGCAGATAGAAACCGACGTTCATATCACGAATCTCGTAAAACTCTTCATCGGAGAGATAACTTCTCTTGTAGGAAATATAGGCAGCAGCAACGGTTCCAAGTGCAACGCACTGGCCATGGAGCAGTTCGAAGTTTTTGAGCTTTTCAATGGCATGACCGATCGTATGGCCAAGATTTAAAACGGCACGCTCTCCCTGTTCTGTTGGGTCATTTTCTACAACCTGGCGTTTGATATCGCAGCATTTCTGGATCATTTTCGTTAATACCGGCTCAATCCGCTCTTCGATCTCAGACATGTGATTGATGGTCCAGATGTAGAATTTTTCATCGCGGATCAGACCTGTTTTCAGGACTTCTCCCATACCGCAGGCAAACTGTTCGCCGTTCAGGGATTTTAAGGTTGCCATATTCATATAGACAAGACGTGGATGATGGAATGCACCGACCATATTTTTGTACTGGTCGAAATCGACGCCCGTTTTTCCTCCAACGCTGGAATCTACCTGTGCAAGCAGTGTCGTCGGAAGCTGGATGAAATCAATGCCGCGCAGATACGTTGCCGCCGCATAGCCGGTCAGATCCCCAACGACACCGCCGCCGAGTGCGAATAAAATGTCTTTTCTCTCAAAGTGGTTTTCAATCAGATGCGTGTACAGATCTTTGACGGTATCCAGATTTTTGCTTGCTTCACCAGCCGGGAAAACAAATGCGGTTACGGTCTCAAACAGCGGGGACAGTACATTTTTTACCTCTTCCAGATACAGTTCTGAAACCGTGCTGTCTGTGACAATGCAGGCCTTTTTTGCAGGGAGTTTTAAGTTCTCCACACAGCCGGCGAGGCGTTCGTAGCTGCCGTCCCAGACAATTTCATAAGAAAATTCAGTAGATGTGCCTTCTCTTTTAACGGTAAGTGTTTTCATAAATTATGCCTCCTGTATGTTCTTTCATGAAAAAAGCATCAGAATCCTGCATCTGATGCTTTTCCTTTGTTACTAAGTAAATCAATAATTGATCCAGTAGATCCATTTTAATTTACTGCAAAGATAATTTTCTTTAATAATCGGTACGGATATTTGGAAGATCAAAAGCTCCGCTTAAGATATCCTGGATGTCGCCGGAAATTTCTACACTGGACGGTGTCAGGATGAAAATATAGCTGGAAACTTTCTGCAGACTTCCGCTCATGCAGTAGCATGCACCACAGCAGAAATCAATGATTCTCTGGGCAATATCCACATCAATGCCTTCTAAGTTAAGGACAACGGTACATCCGGCCAGAAGCGTATCCGCGATTTCACGGGTATCCTCCATGGAAGCCGGTTTGATGACGCATACTTCCATATTTAATGCACCTGCTTTCTTTCTCATTGGAGTAACTTTCGAGGAAACCGGAGCAGCTGGCTTTGGAGCTCGTGCAGCAGCAGCCTGGCTTGAAGCGGTGGTCTTTGGCGCCGGCTGTTTACGCGGTGCAGTGTGAACCGGTTTCGCCTGCGGCTCTTCCTCTTCGTCCTCATCCTCGTTCTCCAGTTTACGGAAGAAACGTTTCTTTGGTTTTTCTTCTATATCATCGTCTTCTTCATCGAAGAAGCTATCCGAATCAGCATCCTCTTCCTCGTAATCGTCGTTCAGCCGGATGGCATCCAGAAATTTGTCTAAAACACTCATTCTTATACTCTCCTATTTTTAGTCCTGTGGCATTTGGCCAGACAGCCGTGCAGAATGCGCGGGGTCACTCTTCTTGGAAAGACTTCCTGTTATCTTTTACTGTAATCCCGTTCGCCAAAGACTCCGGTTCCAACCCGTACTAAAGTGGCGCCTTCTTCTACTGCTACTTCGTAATCGCCGGTCATGCCCATGCTCAAAATGGCCATACGTACATTATTAATGTTTTTGGCGGCAATGTCAACACTTAATTCCTTTAATTTGCGAAAAACCGGACGATTTTCTTCTGGATCTTCCACATACGGTGCAATGGTCATAAGTCCCTCCACATGAATTGCCGGAAGTTTTGCGATTTCTTCAATCAATGGAAGGGTTTCCTCTACGGAGACACCAAACTTGCTTTCCTCGCCGGCAACGTTTACCTCGATCAGGATCGGGATTTCGCAGTTGTGCTTTACCGCTTCCTCACTGATCGTTTTTGCCAGACGAAGAGAATCGACAGAATGAATCAGGGCAACTTTTCCTGCAATGTATTTTACTTTATTCCGCTGCAGATGACCGATCATGTGCCAGTGGATATCCTTTGGCAGCACTTCCTCTTTTTCTGTCAGCTCCTGCACTTTGTTTTCACCGAAATTGCGTTCGCCAAGATCATAGATTTCGGAAAGCATTTCGACCGGTTTTGTCTTGCTGACCGCAATCAGGGTAACTTCCTCCCGGTTCCGTCCGGCTCTTTTGCAGGCTTCTGTAATTTTCTTCTGGACTTCTTCATAGTTCTCTTTCAGCATATCTTTCTAACCTCCAGTATTTAATGCACAATATCTTCTTCACTGACGGTGGATGCATTTTCCACAATATAATCATACTGCGAAATGCCGTATTGCGTTTGTTTTTTTATGATAGAATACTCCGCATTCTGATCGATGATCTGAATTTTGCGGAATACAGCATATCCTTTGTTGATGCAGTAAACACCCTGCAGCGGAACCGTTTCTCCAATCTGATACGTTGTGGCGGAATCCTGTGCACGAAGTATATCTCCATCATTAAAAGCGGCCATGTCGACGTAATATTCGACCGGATTATCATTTTCATCATTGACCTGCTCATAGATCGTGGCGTTTACAAATTCTGTCACCGGCTGTCCGTTATCATCCAGCATGACATTTCCTTTTTTATCGGTCTTTTCCCGCAGGAAACCGGAAGAATTGCTGTCTCCGCCCTGTACGAGCATCTGCGCCGGGATTTTATAGAAATCTTTTTCCGTGATGGCAGTATTTGGAATTTTCAGTCCGCTTCCAGTGTTTGTGACCAGCTCTATTGAAAGAAAACGGTCTTCCGCATAACGGATCATCCCGCTTGTAAACGAAATGACAGCATAGTTCTGATCGTTAATGGACTTTAGATTCAGTGTTCCCGTCTGTGTTTTTCCGTCTTTCAGAAATTTAACTTTTATCGTACTGAAATTGGAAAGTGTAACGACCTGCTTATTCGTCACCGGAACGGCAATTTCCCACTGCTCATCTGTCACCAGACGGTATACTGCATTTCCAGGCTCCGTCTGCGCGCCGGAATCAAAGGAAACCACAGAGGCTTTCGTAGAGAAAAGCTCCGGCGTAAGGCTGTCCTCCGTATAGCTTTCATATCCATCACTGCCGTAGACGACAACACCGTCCTGATCTGCATAAAATATCGTCTGTGATGAGGAATCTCCGTTTTCAGCGGCAGCGGCAAGCAGCTTTGCGGAAAGTTCTGTTTTCAGCTGATAAATGCCGGAAAAGGAACTGGAATCATAATCAGAAGAAAAACGTGCGAGCGAGGAACGAAGCGACGTTCTCGTTGCCGCATCTGCCGAAATACCAGAGGTATCGGCATTTTCTGTTGCGGAAATCCCATAAACAGCGCTTCCGCGGCTGATTTTCGATGCATTTGGGGTATAGAACTGAACATATCCGCTGCCGGAGGAAAGCTGCACACTCTCTGTCCGCATGGCGAATGCGGTATAGGTATCATTCCGGGATAAAGTTCCCTGCACAACCTGAAAAGATTTGATATGATCGGCGGTCAGGTAAAAGAAAAGTGAAACTGCCATATAGAAAAAAAGGGCTCCAAAGATGATATTTCCAATATTCAACGCTGGAAAAGGGAAACGGATTCTCGAATGCCGGCGGCTGTTCTTTTTCTGCTTAGACAAAATGTATGCTCCTTTTATTGTTTAATCCATGCGCTAAAAGGACGGTGCCGTAAGCGCCGTCCTTTGGTTTTGTCGCTATGCAATTATTATAATACAGTTTTGGTTACAGTGCAACGATAATCTTATCCTGCATGCCTTCCGGAAGCTCTTCTTTATCCATGGAGACACTTAATACGAAGGTAATGTTATACTGCTTGCCAATGCCTTCCAGCTGTTCAACACAATCTGTGATGTCCTCTCCTTCCAGTTTTGCTACTTTCAGGAAGCTGTCGAGATAAACGCTTGCGAGATCGTGGTCCTGAGAAACGATACCGCAGATAAATCCGATAAATTCATCACTGTTTTTCAGAGGATAGTCGGTTGCGGAAATCAGACGTACTTTGTTGTTTAATTCAAACATGTGCTTTGTGCTCTTGTCAATATACACGATATTTCCGTTTGCGGTTTTTACCTCTGCATTTACTTTGTCTAACAGCTGTTTTGTTTTGCCTTTTCCCTTCTTGCCTACAATTAATTGAACCATAGCAGTTTCCTCCTTAGATTAGAATAAGATATTTTCACCAAAAACCTTTAAGTTCATGGTTTAATTATAGTACAATTCACCAACGTTTTCAATGGTAAAATGAAAAAATTCTGAAAAATCTTCTAATTCGCAGGGAAAGGAGCTCTGTTTTTCTGAACGGATACGACAATCTCCCGGATAGGCAGAAAAAACGCCGTCCGGGGGATTGCAAAAAGATTACGTCAGGAGTTGATATTGGAAAGAAGAGTGTTCATGTCCTCGTACAGTTCCACTTTTGTTGATGCATGAAGAATGACAGAGATAAACGGTTCTCCGTATGCATTCTGGGATACCAGTGCCAGGCAGGAACCGGCCTCATCGGTCGTTCCGGTTTTTCCGCCGAGCACCGTCACATTTTCCGGTGCGTTTTTCTCTCCGGTCAGATATTTGTCCGTGGAGCTTAAATAGATCGTTCCCGCCGTACCGTCCGCATGCGTCATGTTCAGCGTGTAGGAAGACATTGACATCGTATTCTGGAATTCCGTATGCTGATAGGCAGCATACAGCATCAGATAAACATCATATGCAGTAGTGTAATGATTCTCATTGTGAAGACCGTGCGGGTTTGCAAAATGCGTACCGGTCATGGCAAGGGAAGCTGCCTTATCGTTCATCATCTGAACGAAATTCTCTACACTTCCGCCTACCTGGCGGGCAATCGCCATAGCAGCATCGTTGGCAGAATAAATCAACAATGCATGGAAAAGCTGATCCATCGTTACCGTATCGCCCACGGCCAGTCCACTCATCTGGGATCCATCTTCCAGCGCAAGATCCTCTTCTGTGATCGTTACCTGCGTATCCGGCTGGTTGTATTCCATGGCAAGGAGAGCCGTCATGATCTTCGTGATGCTGGCTGGGTAGACCTGATCATACATATTCTGCGCGAACAATACTTTTTTGTGATCCAGATCAAACAGTCCGGCCTTTACCTGTGAAGAAAACGAGATATCATTCAGCGGTACGCTCGTCTCACCGACACAGAGATCGGCAGAGAGCGTTTCAGCCTGAAACCGTTTTTCTGCCGAAAGCGGATCGGAGGCGAGCACCATACTTCGCGCAAACGGCTCTGTAATGTCCATCTGGCGGTCCTGACGGTACAGTTTCACACCGATCAGAACCGCAATAACAGCAACACAGACACCCGCGCCGATGATCAGGCGGTTTAAAATATGTTCGGTTTTTTCCGGAGCAGTCCCGTTTTTCTCCGTTACAGGCAGTTTCTGTTCTTTTTCTGTAGTATTAGTCGTTTCTCCGGTAGATTTCACGCCAGTCCATTTCTCCTCTGTCTAATGATTTGATCAGCATTTCTGCCGTTGCAAGATTGGTGGCAAGCGGAATGCTGTGTACGTCGCAGAGACGGATAATCCGATGGACATCCGGCTCATGCTGTTTCGGCTGTTCCGGATCCCGCAGGAAAATCACAAGATCCAGATCATTCTGTTCAATCTGAGAACCCATCTGCTGAACGCCTCCAACGTGTCCAGCCAGATATTTGCGGACGTTAAGTCCGGTTGCCTCTTCTACCAGACGGCCGGAAGTTCCGGTTGCGTAAAGAGTATGCTTGGCAAGTACCGAGCGGTAGGCGATACACAAGTTCTGAAGCAGCGTTTTTTTTGCATCATGCGCGATCAATCCGATGTTCATTGATGGTTTTCCTCCTTAGTAATTCATAGTTTCTGGTTACAAAATCCCGGTTCTGCAGTCCGACATTCAGGACAAGCCCCATTCCGATGTAAAGTGTTACAAGGGAGGTCAGTCCATAGCTGACGAACGGAAGCGGTGTACCGGTGTTCGGCAGGATTCCGGTTGCAACACTGATATTCAGAAAGCTCTGAAAGGCAATGAGTCCTGCCATACCGCAGCAGATCAACGTTCCTGACAGATCTTTTGCTTTCCGGGAAGTCCGGATGCATTCGACGAGAATCAGGAACAGGAGCAGGATGATTCCGCAGCATCCAAAGAAACCAAGTTCCTCTCCTGCCACTGCAAAAATAAAGTCATTATGGTTCTGGGAAACGAAATTTCCCTTATTTGCGGAAGAAACTTTATTGTTGTTGAGTCCTTTTCCGGTCAGCTTTCCGGAACCGATGGCTGTAATGGAATTCTGCTGCTGGAGACGGCCGTCGGCGTTGTCGGCATCATCGCTTAACCAGTCCTGAATTCGCCCAAGCTGATAACCAATCGTCTTGTCAAGAGCCGCCGGAAGCTGGAAATTCACCTGCGTAATGACAAGCAGAAACGCAAGTACCAGTGCTGAACCGGAAACCAGAACAACGGCGATAACTTTGTAGCTTAAGCCCGCCACATACATCATAAAGCAGAACAGAACCATGACCGTAATCGTATTTTTCAAATCCGGCTGACGGTAAATCATAACGAGCGGCGGAATCAGAAGCCCGATCGCGGTAAAAATGGTTTTCGCCGTATTCAGATCTTCTTCATGCTTCATCAGAAACATCGCAAAAAACATGATCAGAAAGATTTTTGACAGCTCGGTCGGCTGAAACTGAAAGCTTCCGATCTGAATCCAACGGGTCGCACCAAACGTGTTTTTTGCGGTAGAACCGCCGAGATAAAGAACGCCAAGCATCATCAGATTTCCGATGTAAAGAACCCAGTAAAAATTCAGAAGCCAGCTATAGTCAAGCAAAGAGACAATAATCATGATGACTACGCCCAATACGACTCCGATGGCCTGTTTTTTCTGGTCTGCACTGTCTGCACTTCCGATCAGAAGCACACCAATAATGCTGATGGCAATCAGAAGAATGACCAGCCGGAAATTATAATTTTTCAGCTTATATCGTCTTAACATGATACTCCTCGTTTCTTTTTAATGGTATTTTCGCTGTCAGTATGACAGGGGTTGTTTGTGTAATGGTGACGGAAATTTCATCCGCCTCAACGGTAAGGTATTTTCCTGCAGCAGCAGAAAGATCATTTTTCAGCATCTGAAGCGATGCCGGAGAACAGTTCAGACGTTCTGCCATTAAAAGATTGGACAGACGTTCTTTTGCAACGAGGCCGGAGTGCGGCTTTCTGCCTGAAAATAAACCCATACCAGTTCCCTCCTATCGCCCGAATACGCGGCGGAAAAATCCCTTTTTGCTGTCAAGATCCAAGTAGGGAACACTCTCCCCGAGGATCCTGTGGCTGATATTCGTAAAGGCTTCTCCTGCCTTGGAACCGCTTCCAGCGATCGCTTCGCCCTGGTTGGTGGCGATTACTACCTGCTCATCATCGGGCAGAATGCCGAGCAGCGGAACAGCAAGAATTTCCTGTACATCATCCACCGACATCATTTCACCGCGTTTTACCATATCCGGCCGGATACGATTGATGACAAGAGAGATATCCCTCAGATCCTGCGCCTCCAGAAGGCCGATGATGCGGTCCGCGTCCCGGATGGCCGAAACCTCCGGCGTAGTCACAACAATTGCCTTATTGGCACCGGCAACTGCATTTGCAAATCCCTGCTCAATGCCTGCCGGACAGTCAAGAAGAACAAAATCAAAGCTCTGTTTTATTCATCGCAGAGTTTTTTCATCTGCTCGGGCGTTACGCTTGTCTTGTCCCTCGTCTGGGCAGACGGGAGAAGGTAGAGCTGCTCGTACCGTTTGTCGCGGATTAGCGCCTGCTTCATCCGGCAGTTGCCCTCCACAACATCCACAAGATTGTAGACAATCCGGTTTTCAAGGCCGAGCACGACATCCAGGTTTCGAAGACCGATGTCGGTATCTACCATCACAACTTTCTTTCCAAGCTGTGCCAGCCCGATTCCGATATTTGCTGCGGTTGTCGTCTTTCCGACGCCGCCTTTTCCTGATGTAATTACAATGACTTCACTCATCTGGAACCTCCTTGTTGAAAACTGTTCTGCATTTTCATGCCGCAGGATGCGTCCAAACCTTTGTTTAAAAACGCATCCTTTCTCTTTTGCAGCTTTCTTCCCAGGCTTCGTTTCTGCCGGAAAAATTCCTTAGTCTGCTCTCACGCTTGCAACACCGTTGGAGTTTGCCTGACCGGACAGAATATCGTCTGAGAGGCCATAGTAATAATCTAAGATATCCTTAGCTACCAACTCTGCGTTCATAGAAGAATATCCAAACGGAATGCGGACGGCAAGAGCAATATCGTCTCTGCTCTCATAGTGAGAGAAGCCGATAAACAGTCCATGGTTTGCACGTGTACGGTCTTCCTGCGCGGTACCGGTTTTTCCGGAAAGCTCTACCGGCCAGGATTCCGGGAAAATGGCCGCATTGGATACGCTGATTACTTTTCGCATGCCTTCGTGTACCAGATCCCAGATGCTGGAATCAACATCCATTTCTGAATTTACCGTCGGGCCGAAATCTGCGCCCATATCGATGTCATTGCCATCCGAATCCGTTGCTTTCTGCAGAAGGGAAAGATTATAAACCGTACCGGAATTTGCAATCGTTGTGACATAGCGTGCAAGCTGTGTCGTCGTATAGTTGTTGGTACCCTGACCAATCGAGGAAGGGATCGGGAGGGAATCGGTTACATTCGGATCGGTTTCCGAAATTTCGATTCCAGTCTTTTCATCCAGCTTAAACATATCGGCATATTTCTGGATCATTTCCAGAGAGCGCTTCTGTTTAAAGGTGCCGTTCTCATCGAGTCCCAGACGATATCCAAGCGTACAGAAGAACACGTTGCAGGAGTTCTGGATGGCACCGACAATGTTCAGATCTCCGTGGCCGCTCAACTGATGGCAGTGGACATAGTCAGATTCGTTGACAAGTCCTTCCCCGAACAGACCGTTGCAGTTGATGGTACTGGTCGGAGTAATTATGCCTTCGCTTAATCCGGCAACCGCCATCAGCGGTTTAAAGGTGGAACCAGGAGCCGTCTTCTGCTGGGTTGCTTTGTTGTACAGCGGGCTGGATTCATCGGTATTCAATTTTGCCCAGTATGCGGTATCCATCTGGTTTGCCAGGCGGTTGTTGTCGTAGCCAGGATAGGAAACACAGGCTAAAATAGCACCGGTATTCGGGTCCGTAATGACAGCAGAACCGGAACACGGATCGAGTGCAAGCTGTGCCGGGGTGATTTCCAGTTTGGCGATTTTATCGGACAGAAGCTGGAACGGTGTCATATTTCCTGCAACATAAGCGGCATAATCGTCATCCTCTTTCGTCAGAAGGTTCTGATCATACATCAGATTGCAGATATCATAGCCATCGAGCATATCCTGCAGCAGCATATAGTGATACATCTTTTTTGCAAATGTTGTATTGTTTGCCAGACGGTCCAGAATAACCTCCGTCAGCTTCTGATAAACCTCCTGAGAATCCAGGTAGGCATCATCCTGCGTCAGTGCTGAGACATCAATCCAGTTCTGGCTTGCCGCATACGTCAGATAATCACGAAGAGAAATCGTTCCGTCATTCCATGCCTGATAGGTGGCGTCTTTCTCATCAATTGCTGTTGAAGAAAGAATACCCATCGTACTGGAAAGCAGCTTATCCACGATGAAGGTCTCATATTCCTGCATTTCATCGCTAAGGTCGTTGTAAACGGTTGCTGTTTCAACGGTCAGTTCCTGCGTAATCTCGGCAAGCACCTGCTGGAGCTTCTGCTGGAACAGTGCATAGATCCGCTGCTCACGCTCCGTGGCATCCGCCGCCGAGAAATGGGAAATATCAATCGTGCTGTTTTCGATCAGTGCATTGTATACATCGTAAATTGGAATCGGAACGGCATCCGTATTGGCAAGTGTTGAGGTATCAACGGATTTTACATCACTCAGATACTGTTTCAGAATGCCGGCAATTCTCTGTTCCAGAATTTTATATACCGCAATCTGCAGGTCATAATCAATCGAAAGATAGACGTTATTTCCCTGTTTTGGCTCAACCAGGGATCCTTCTACCGTTTCCAGCTCTTTTCCGACGTTATTAACGATAATCTCTTCTGATCCGTCGGTTCCCTGAAGGATTGTCTCCATATACTGTTCCAGACCAGATTTTCCGACGATGGATTCCGTGGAATACGTTTCTTCTTTTCCCTGGCTCTTCAGCTCTTCATTCAGTTCTGTCAGCTCGTCTGAGGACGCCTGGCCCGTATAACCGATCAGAGAGGAAAAATACTTTCCGTCATAATATACACGCTCGGAATCTTCCGAAATGCTGACACCCTGCAGAACATCTTCATTCTCTGCAATCGATGCAGTTGTATTGCTGCTGACGCCGGAAGCAACTGTCACGCGGACATACTTCTGATAATTCGTCTGTTTCATCTTATAGCGGATCACCAGAATTTCCAGACGCTCCTGATTGGAAAGAGAAAGGACCGCATTTCCGGATTCGTCTGTCTGGTATGGAAGACCATACTCTTCAAAATCTTTGGCAGAATATGCGTATTTTTCATCGTCAGAATAGGCATCCAGGCCAAAGCCGTCCGGTCCGGCAAGAAATGTCATCAGCGTTTCGGCACTGGAACTCTTCTGTTCTGCCGTCATATCGTCGATTTTCTTCTGTCCATAAATGTCTGCACGGAAACGGTCGCGGGTCGTTCCCTCTTCACCTGTAAAAACAAACGCACCGTTCTCATCCACTTCAATCGGGAAGGTGCTGGTGTCAATCGAGTCTCCGTTTGCACGAATCAGCTTACAGAGACGATAGAGTTCTGCGTTCAGAGAGAGAATACGTTCTTTTGTCGTGTTGTACGTTCCGTTATCCTCGATGGTTACGGAGTAGGAAACCTTATTTCCAGCGATCAGTTTTCCGTTCCGGTCATAAATATTTCCTCTTGTACTATCAAGGGTTCTGGTTTTTGTGATTTGCAGTTCAAAATTATCCGCATACTCTTCTCCATGCACCACCTGCAGGATAAAAAGTCTTCCGATCAGGACGGCAAACATAGCAAGGAAAACCACACCAAGCAATAGGGTGCGGTTTTCACCGAGTCTGCGGAAAAGTTTTCTTATCTTCTTAGCCATGGCGACTGTTGTCCTTCCATTTCATTTTCGGTCAGTTTACGGTTGATGATAAATAAAAGCCGGTAAAGCAGAATGGAGAGCACTACCGTGTATACCATTTCCGGCAGAATAATATGCGCCAGATAATCGAAAAAGTGCAGGCGCACGCGCAGCAGGAACTGCAGCACATACATCAGCAGACTGTAGACAAGATCGCTGGCAGCGACCAGTACAATGTGTACCTTAATATCATCGTCATAGAAGACTTTGCAGAAAAAGCCATTCAGATAACCGATATACATGTAGAGCAGTGCGTAAAATCCAAACAGGCTGCCGTAGAACAGATCAATCATCAGACCGCTGAAAAATCCGACCATCAGTCCCTCTTTTTTTCCGCGCATCAGCCCAAAGGCGGACGTCAGAATCAGAAGAAGGTTCGGCGTTACGGACGCGATCTGAAAATACTGAAATACAGTTGTCTGTAACAGGAAAGCTGCCAGAATCAGAAAGGCAAGCGTGATTTTTCTGCGCATTTACTCTCCTCCCTGCTGTTTTATTCTTTGATCACGAGAACTTCCTGAATATGTTGAAAATCCACAACAGGAATGATGTATCCCTTTTTCGTCAGGTGATTGGAGTCCTCGGTGATTTCACTGACATAGCCGATCAGAATACCGCGGAGGTATTTATCACTGATGTTCGATGTCACAATCTTTTCGCCCTCAGCTACCGTGTCGGTTGTATTCAGCTGGGAAAAGGCAAGCTTTCCGTCGCTGATCAGGCGCAGATCACCCGATACAATACACGTATCTGAGGTAGATGCTGTCATGGCGCTCACGGAACTGGAGTCATCAATGATAGAGCGGACAGTAGCGGAATTGGAACTTACCTCCTCAACAAGTCCAACAAGGCCGCCGTCTGCAATAACGTTCATATCTTTCTGAATCCCGTCATTTGATCCTTTGTTGATGACAAAGGTATCATACCAGTTGCCCGGATCCTTTGAGATGACCTGTGCTGCTACTTTTTCATATTCCGAGTAGGACTGGTCCAGCTGATACAGCTCCTGAAGACGCTGCAGCTCCTGCTGCTCCTGTACAAGCTGATTGTTTTCCTCAGTCAGATCCGTGACCTTCTGTTCAAGCTCCTCTTTCTCGGCAGACAGTTTTTTGACGTTCTGGAAACCGGTCAGACAGTCTGTCAAATACGCACCGATCTGGTTAATTCCGTTCTGAAACGGGATGATCACAAAGCCTGCGGCTTCCCGGATCGGCGTGACCGGCATTTTGTCTGCTGCACTGCCTAAAATGCCGGAGAGACACAGGAACGTCATGATGAAAAGTAAATGTTTGCTTTTTAGCTGAAATTTTTTCTTCTTATTCATAGCGGGTCCTTTTTGATAGATTTACTTCTTTTTATTTACCGTGTAAGCCCAGCGATGCAGCGCATCGTGCGTGATCAGTTCCTTGAGCCCACAGATGGTACAGAGGTCATAATACTGGGAAAGCTGCACCGGACAGCCGAGCTGTCTCGAAAGATAGCGGTCAATGTTCGGAATCCTTGTGCTTCCGCCGGTGATGTAAATACCCTCTTTCTGGATATGATCGTGGATCTGCGGCGGTGTACGCTCCAGCGCATGCTTGATTTCCTCGCCGATCTCATTAACACCGGAAAGGAGTGCTTCGTTTACGAGGGAAGAAGTAATGATCCCTTCCATTGGAAGACCGGATGCACCATCTACGCCGCGCACCTTCCGCGCCTCTTTTTTGTCTGTTCCAAGATCCGCCAGCGCAATCTTGACACGTTTGGCTGTTTTGGAGCCAATCTGGAAATTGTTTTTGCGGCGGTTCAGATTGCATATCGATTCGTTGAACTGTTTTCCGCCTACCGGGATGATTCTGGAAAAAATAACCCTCGCGTTGGCGATAACAGAAATCTCTGTGCTCTGCGCTCCGATGTTGACAATCATGGAACCCTTCGTGCGGTTGATCGGAATGCCAAGTGCCAGCGCATCCGCGATTGGTTTATCCACAAGATACATGCGGCAGTTTTTTAAGGCTCCCTTATGTGCAATCGTATAATAAGAACGCCGTTCAATCTCTGTCATATCGCAGGGAACTGAAAAATACAGCTCCGGGCGGTATCCCATGTGGCGCGTACAGCGATGGAGAAGCGTGTGCAAAACGGCTTCTACCATCAATACATTCGCAATGCGTCCGTTGCTCATGGGGGTAATTACCTCGATATTGGAAGGCGTTCTCTCGTGCATTTCATATGCGTAATTTCCAACGGCAATCACCTGTTCGCGGTTGCGTATGGCAATCATATTTTTTTCTTTTGTGATTGTGTCTTTCTTCAGGTCATAGATTTTGACGGTACTGGTGCCAAGGTCTATGCCGTATACATTTCGAATCTGCATCGTGCTCCTTTAACTTGTTCCCTTCCTTTGGGCATTTCTGCCTCGGATTTTCGGGATCAGATTCCCTGTTCCAGCATACTGGTATAACAGTGATCCCCGATAATAATGTGATCCAGCAGGGTAATGCCGAGCATTTCGCCCGCCCGCCGGATCTGCCGTGTCACGGTAATATCGTCACCGCTTGGTTCCGGGATTCCGCTTGGATGGTTGTGAACCAGCAGAATATGAACCGCACGGAACTGCAGTGCCGCAAGAAAAAGCTCCCGCGGCGAAATCATCGTCGCATTGACCGTTCCTCTTGTGATTTCCTTTTCTCCGAGAAGCTGATTTTTTGTGTCCAGCATCATGCAGAGAAGAACCTCCTGATCCTCGTGGCGGAGACGTTCCATGTAATAATCCGCAATGGAAGCCGGATCATGAAAGCAGAGACCTTTTCTTGCTCCGGCCGCGGCCATTCGTTTGGAAAGCTCACCGATGCACTGGAGCTGGATCGCTTTTACTTCCCCGACTCCGCGGATCTGCAGAAGTTCCTGTCTTGTACAGTGATAGAGTCCTAACAGGCCCTCCTCTTTTCCGGGAAGGGAAAGAATTTCTCTTGCGAGCTCCAGGGATGTTTTTCCCCTTGCCCCACATCGTAAAATGACAGCCAGAAGCTCCGCGTCGGAAAGGCTTTCCGGGCCGTTTTCCAGGCATTTTTCATATGGCTGTTCCATCGTCGGCAGGTTTCGTAATCCATTTTTTCTCATGTATTCCTCCCACCACTCTTCCGGGAATTTTCATGGAATACATTGGTTTGAATCACCCATCATTCTAGCACAACTTTCCGCAGATGTATAGGAATTATGAAAAATTCATATATTTTTTTGCAATTTCCTCTGCCGTTTTTAATCCGTCCATGGCTGCGGAAGTGATGCCTCCCGCATAGCCTGCGCCCTCTCCGCACGGGTAAAGACCGGTAAGCGACGGACTTTCGAGCGTTTCATTTCTTACAATGCGGACCGGTGACGAGGTACGCGCTTCCACGCCGGAAAGAACGGCGTCCGGACGGGAAAAGCCGTGGATTTTCCGCTCAGATGCACGAATGCCTTCCACAAGGGAGTCTCCGATAAACGTCGGAAGAACTTCCCGCAGATTGGCGAAAGTCCATTCTCCGCAGATGGAAGGGGTTACCTCTCCAAGTGCTGTAGAAACTCTGTTTTCACAGAAATCACCAAAAAGCTGCACCGGAACTTTGCCTTTTCCGGCTTCCCACGCAGCGTGTTCAAGCGCTCTCTGGAATGCCACACCATCGAGTACGTCCGGCGTTCCCTCTACATGGTACGGGCGGTAGTCTTCCGGTGTTACGGTGACAATCATAGCGCTGTTCGCATTTTTACCTTCCCGGTCAGAATAACTCATACCGTTGACGCAGGTGCGTTCCGCTTCCGAGGATGCGTTGACAACATAGCCGCCGGGACACATGCAGAATGAGTACACACCTCTTCCGTTTTCACACTGATTGGTGAGCTTATACGGTGCTGCCCCAAGGAAATCCGGTGCCTCCGGTCCGTACTGATCCTCCGTGATCATCTTCTGCGGATGCTCAATGCGGACGCCGACAGCGAAGGATTTTGCTTCCATGGAGATCTTATTTTCGCAGAGTTTAAAGAAGGTATCGCGTGCAGAGTGGCCGATCGCAAGGACTGCAGTCTCCGCGGCAATCTTCTCGGTTTCATTGACGGTTACAGAAGTGAGTCTGCCGTTTTCAATCCCAAAGTCCGTCACTTTTGCTCCGAAACGGACTTCTCCGCCCCATGCCTCGATCTTTTTCCGCATCGTTGTCACAATTCCGATGAGCTGATCGGTGCCAAGGTGCGGTTTCTGATCGTACAGAATTTCTTCCGGTGCCCCGCATTCCGTGAAGATCCGGAGTACCTCACGGTTTCTGCCGGATGGATCCTTCACCGAAGTGTTTAATTTTCCATCCGAAAACGTACCGGCGCCGCCCTCTCCGAACTGTACGTTCGATTCCGGGTTCAGAACGCCGGTTTTCCAGAACGCATCGACACTTTTCTTTCTCTGTTCTGCAGATTCGCCGCGCTCCAGAACGAGCGGACGGTAGCCATGCTTTGCGAGAACATAGGCACAAAAAAGTCCTGCCGGACCGCTTCCGATAATAACCGGCCGGTGAACAAGAGTCTGTTCTCCAGATTTTGGGAACACATATGGCTTTTTCTCCGCTTTTACGATCTGGTTATTTTTCGCCTTCCGCAGTACGGCATTCTCATCTTTTACTTTTACATCAAGCTGATAAACGTATTTTAATTCGGATTTCTTTCTGGCATCAATTGAGCGGCGTAAGAGCTCAATTTCCTGCAGATCGTGTTTTCCGATTTTCAGTGTTTTTCTTATTTTCTGTTCCAGTTCCTCCTGTGTGTGGGTGACTGGAAGCTTTAATTGCTGTATCCGAATCATGAATGTTCTCCTGCTGCAGCTCTTCCGGCTGCACTTCCGCTGGACCAGGCCCACTGGAGATTGTAGCCGCCGCAGACGCCGTCGACGTCCAGGGCTTCTCCCGCAAAGAAAATACCAGGGTGCTGTACCGATTCCAGAGAATCCGTAAGCTGGTCGAGCGTGATGCCGCCCGCACACACCTGGGCTTTTCCAAAGTCGGTCTGGCCGGTGATCTGTAAACGATATGATTTGATGGCGCCTGCCATTTCTTCCGGAATCTTTTTCTTTCCGATCAGAACCGGAATGAGTTTTTCCGGAAGAAGGCCGATCAGAAGCTCTTTTGGCGCTTTATACGGGCAGATTTCCTGCCGTCTGACAAATTCTGCAGTAAGCTCCGATTCCGTCAGTTCCGGAAAGAAGTCTACGAGAAGTTCAGCGCGTTTTTTCTGCATGCAGGCGCGCACAGCGAACCGGGAAATCTGGAATACCGGGATGCCGGAGACACCGTAGTCGGTAAGCTGCAGCTCTCCCTGTTCCGTCAGAACCTCCTGATTTTCAACCAGAAGCGTAATCTTCGCGCGCACCCGAACACCCGCCCAGGAGGAAAACTGGTTTCCTTTGCAGCGGAGCGGGCAGAGGGCCGGGAAAAACGGAATCGAAGCGAGCTGAAGCTGATCGGCAAATCGAAGTGTATCTCCGTCGGAACCGGCGATCTGGGAAGCACAGCTTCCGCAGCAGATGATGACGCTGTCAGCCGGGTACTGCCATCCTTCGGTGCGCACCAGATAACCATTTTCGGCTTTTTCCACTGCAACAGCCGTTTCCCGTGTCTTGATTTTTACCTTTCGGAATCTGGCTTCCAAAATCAGCAGCTCAAGAACGGACTGTGCCTGCTCGCTGGCCGGATAAAGCCAGCCTTCACGGCTCCGGATGCGGATGCCGAGCTGTTCAAAAAACTGTTCGGTGTCCTGTTCGGTAAACTGTTCGAGAACCCGTGATGCACGCTCCTGATTTCCCGTGCGGTAGCACGATGCATCCTGATAACGATTGGTAAAATTACACCGTCCGTTTCCGGTCGCAAGAAGCTTTCTGCCCGGTTTATCGTTCTTTTCCAGAACGGTGACCGCGGCACCGAGACGTGAGGCCCAAATTGCCGCCATCAGTCCGCTCGCGCCGCCGCCGATAATTACCACATTTTTTGCCATTATAATGTCACCATACCGGCATCGACGAGTTTCTGAAGACTCATCAGAATACCGAATTTTGCGTGCTGCCACGTAAGCCCACCCTGAAAATAGACAGCGTACGGCGGTTTGATCGGGCCATCGGCAGAAAGTTCAATGGAAGAGCCCTGCACGAAAGCGCCAGCTGCCATGATAACTGGGCTGTCGTAACCTGGCATATCCCAAGGTTCCGGGGAAACGAAGCTGTCGACCGGGGCAGCTGCCTGGATACCCTGGCAGAATGCGATGACGCCTTCCGGTTTTCCAAAGGTTACCGCCTGAATGATGTCGTGACGGCTCTCGGTTCCGTTTGGAACAACGGCAAATCCCAGTTTCTCATAAACATTTGCAGCAAAGACAGCACCTTTTAATGCCGCTGCGGTAACGGTCGGTGCCAGGAAGAATCCCTGGTAGAAGGAACCGTTCACACCGAGTGTTGCGCCAACCTCTTTTCCAAGTCCCGGGGAGAGCAGACGGTATGCTGCATTTTCCACGTACTTTTTCTTTCCAACAATGTAACCGCCGGCCGGAGCCAGTCCGCCGCCCGGGTTTTTGATCAGGGATCCGACCATCAGATCTGCACCGACATTGGTCGGTTCAATCGTCTCCACGAACTCGCCGTAGCAGTTATCGACCATACAGATGACATCTGGTTTGATATTTTTAATAAATGCAATCAGTTCACCGATGCGGGTAACAGAAAGCGTCGGTCTGGTCTGATATCCTTTCGACCTCTGAATCGTCACCATCTTTGTCTTTTTGTTGATGGCATTTTTGATTCCTTCGTAATCGAAAGAGCCGTCCTCTTTTAAATCTACCTGGCGGTAAGTTACGCCATATTCCGCAAGAGATCCGACGGACGGGCGGATGCCGATCACTTCCTCAAGGGTGTCGTACGGTTTTCCAACAGGAGAAAGCAGTTCGTCGCCCGGGCGGAGATTTCCGGAAAGCGCCGTTGCAAGCGCATGGGTTCCGCAGGCGATTTGCGGGCGTACCAGTGCATCCTCAGTGCCGAAGCACGTTGCATAGACCTGCTCCAGCGTATCACGTCCCAGGTCATTGTATCCGTATCCTGTGGTTCCATATAAGCATGCCTCGCTGACCTTGCTTGCCTGCATGGCGTGGATGACCTTTAACTGGTTGTATTCTGCGATTTCATCAATTTTTGCAAAACGCTCTTTTAATTCTTCCTCAATTTTCGTTCCAAATGCGAAAACCTCTTTGGAAATGCCAAGTGTGCTGTACATAGCAGCTTTTTCTGTCAACATGATTGTTCTCCTTCTTCCTTTGCATCGGCCGAAACGATTTCGTTCCAGCGATCCAGCATATATGATAATATTTTTTCTTCGTCGTAGTCAAAATCCGGCTTGTTCAGCCAGATCACATCCTTTTCCCGTCGGAACCAGGTCAGCTGCCGTTTGGCAAAATGACGGGTGTCCCGCTTGATGATATAGACGGCCTCCTCCAGCGTGCATTCGCCCGCAAGATACGGGAACAGTTCTTTGTAGCCCAGTCCCTGCATGGAGACAAGATCTCTTGTGTATCCCATTTCTTTCAAACGGAAAACTTCATCAACCAGTCCGTCGCAGATCATCTGATCGACGCGCCTGTCAATGCGGTCATACAGAATCGAACGTTCGTCGTTCAGCACAAAATAAGCAGAACAGTACGGAGATTCCTTCTGCTTCTGCTCCTCGTTGTGCTCCGAAATCTTCTGTCCTGTCTCGTGATAATATTCCAGCGCCCGGATTACACGTTTTACATTATTCGGGTGAATCGTCTCCGCGGAAGCAGGATCAACCTCGGAAAGTTCCCGGTACAGTTCTGCCGCGCCTTCCTCCGTTGCTGCTTTTTCTTCCAGCTGTTTCCGGATCGGCAGTTCACCGTGCGATTCCGTAAAATCAACTTCTTTTAAAAGCGCCTGGATATAAAAGCCGGTGCCGCCCGTCACGATCGGAATCTGTCCGGCGGCGTATATTTTTTCCATCGCTTCATGCGCCAGTTCCACAAACTTCACGACGTGAAACTCTTCGGAAGGATCGAGCACATCGATCAGATAATGCGGAACGCCGCACATCTCCTCCGGGCGGATTTTGGCAGATCCGATATCCATATGGCGGTAGACCTGCATGGAATCCGCGGAGATAATGGCCCCATTCACCGCTTGGGCAAGCGAAATCGACAGCTTCGTCTTGCCGACAGCGGTCGGACCGGTCAGGATAATCAAAGGTTTTTTCAAAAAAATCACCTACACAATTCTCTTAAATTTCTTTTCCAGTTCCCGTTTCGAGAGGGAAATGATCGTCGGCCGGCCGTGCGGGCAGTGATACGGATCTTCGAGCGTCAAAAGCTCGGCAATGAGCTGCTCCGCCTCTGCATAGGAAAGATGATTGTTGCCCTTTACGGCGGCCTTGCACGACATCGTCGCCAGACGGTCTTTTAAAATCTCCAGCGGCTTTTCGCGGACCTCCTCAAGATTGTCGAGAATCTCGATAAACAGCTCCTCCGTCGCAATACCGTACAGGTTGTGCGGCACGGCGTTGATCGCATAGTCTTTTCCGCCGAACGGGGAAATTTCGTAGCCGAAGGACTGGAAAACGTCCATGTAACGGGTCACAAGATCTGCTTCCTGCGGCGTTAAGGAGACGATCAGCGGAGGACTCACCATCTGGGAGGTGACGTTCTTTTCCCGGTAATTTTTCATCATCCGCTCGAACAGTACCTTTTCGTGCGCGGCATGCTGATCGATGATGTAGAGATTCTCGCCGTACTGAATCAGCCAGTACGTATCGAAAACTTGGCCGATGATGCGGTGCGATTTCTCTGCCTCCGGGGTAAGAAACTGCTCATCAAAGAGCTGCATCTGGCCTTCTGGCTCAGGCGAAGCAGATACAGATGAGGATTCTTCCGGCATGGAAGATACCGTTGGAGCTACATCTGGCTCCTGCTGATGCTGTATTGCGTCCGCGTTTGAGAGGTCTGCCGTCTTTGGCACGTTTCCTGCACCCGGCTCAAACAGTTCTTCCTCTTCCCGCGTCATTCCCGTCATCTGCTGAACCGGCACATACGTTTTCGCTGCGCGGTATCCATTTCGTTCCACCTCCGGGAAAATCGGCATTCTTCTGCTCTGGCTGGAAACCGGCTCCACCGGAAGGGACTGCCGTGCAAAGCCTTCTTTTACCTGCCGTTTCTGCTCGAACGGTTCCGGAACAACAATCTGTTCTTTCCGTGCCGCTTTTTCCTCTGCTTTCCGTTCCCTGTCGGAAGAAAGCGAAACCTTCACAATCTGCTCCCTGTGATTCAGGGCATCCGAGATCATATCACGCATCTGGCGGTAAATCTCCTCCTGATGGGAAAATCGCAGTTCCATCTTCGTCGGATGCACATTGATGTCGACTGCTTCTCCATCCATCTGGACATAGAACAGCGTAAACGGATATTTATGCTGCATCATCGATGTCTGATATCCGTCCTCGATCGCGCGGGCCAGCAGCTTGCTCCGCACATACCGTCCATTCACGTAATAATTTTCAAAATTCCGGTTTCCCCTTGAAATCACCGGTTTTCCGATAAAGCCGTCGATCGTCATCAGCGGGCTTTCCGAGTGAATCTCGATCAGCTCCCTCGCGATGTCGCGGCCGTAGATATTATAGACCAGTTCTTTTAAATTCCGGTTGCCGCTCGTATGGAGCTTCACCTGTGAATTCACCATATATTTAAACGAAATCCCCGGGTGCGACAGCGCAAGCTGCTCCACAACGGAAGTCACCGCATTCGCCTCCGTAACCGGCGTTTTTAAGAATTTCTGACGAGCCGGCGTGTTGTAAAAAAGATTCCGGACCAGAAAGGTTGTTCCGGTCGGGGCACCGACCTCCTCATTGGCCTTCTCCGCGCCGCCCTCAATCACATACCGCGTTCCCGTCAGCGCATCCGGCGTTTTCGTAATCATCTCGACCTGCGCAACCGCCGAGATACTCGAGAGCGCCTCGCCGCGGAAGCCAAGAGATGCAATCTGCACGAGTTCTTCCACGGAACGGATCTTACTCGTCGCGTGGCGCAGAAAAGCGAGCGGCACCTGTTCGGCCGGAATGCCGCTTCCATTGTCCGTGATCCGCACCAGCGAAATACCGCCATCGCGGATTTCCACGGTAATTGCCGTTGCGCCGGCATCCATTGCGTTTTCTACCAGCTCTTTTACCACGGAGGCCGGCCGCTCTACGACCTCACCGGCCGCAATTTTATCAATCGTATTCTGATCCAGTACTGCTATGGTAGCCATGTTGTTCCTTTCTGTTTCGGATTGATTCTAACTTATGTTCTGATCCAGTATTCCCCTATTTCCAGCGGTTTTTCACCTTTCCCTGGAAACGGTACAGGGTATTTAAAGCATCCATCGGTGTCATATTCGAGATATCAAGCTCCGAGAGCTCTTTGATGATATCATCGTCCTGCACCGTATCGAACAGCGACATCTGTGCCATATCGACCTCGTCGTAGTGAACCGGCTTTGCCTTCGGTTTCTTCTGCATGGTCAGATCCTTGACTGCTGCGGTAATATCGGCATCACTTAACTGCTCCACCAGCTCCTGGGCCCGGGAAAGCACCGACTCCGGCACACCTGCGAGGCGCGCCACCTGGATCCCGTAGCTCTTATCTGCACCGCCCTGTACAATTTTACGCAGGAACACAATATCGTCTCCCTTTTCCTTGACGGCGATACAGTAATTGTGTACTCCCGGCAGCTTTCCTTCGAGCTCCGTCAGTTCGTGGTAATGTGTCGCAAACAGCGTTTTCGCACCGAGCAACTTCGGATTCGCCACATGCTCGATGACCGCCCAGGCAATCGAAAGACCATCAAACGTACTCGTTCCCCGTCCGATCTCATCAAGGATCAAAAGACTGTTCGCGGTCGCATTCCGTAAAATATTTGCCACCTCCGTCATCTCAACCATAAACGTACTCTGGCCGCTTGCCAGGTCATCGGATGCGCCGACACGGGTAAAGATCCGGTCCACAATACCGATGTTTGCCTTCGAAGCCGGAACAAACGAACCGATCTGTGCCATCAGCACAATGAGGGCCGTCTGGCGCATATACGTCGATTTACCGGCCATGTTCGGTCCGGTGATGACGGAAACGCGGTGGTCACCGTTGTCAAGCAGGGTATCGTTTGCGATAAACATATCGTTTGGAATCATCTTCTCGACCACTGGGTGACGGCCGTCCTTGATATCAATCTTTCCGCGGCTGTTCAGCTTCGGACGCACATAGTGGTTGTGCTCGGCAACATAGGAAAGTGATGCATACACATCGAGCCGTGCCAGAGCCTGCGCCGTGCGCTGAATCCGCTCCGCCTCACCGGCAACCGTATCGCGCACCGTACAGAAAAGATCGTATTCCAGCGCATACAGTTTATCCTCCGCACCGAGAATCGTATCCTCGAGTTCCTTCAGACGCGGGGTAATGTAGCGCTCCGCATTCGTCAATGTCTGTTTTCTCGTATAGTAATCCGGGACAAGATCTTTAAACGAGTTCGTGACCTCCAGATAATAGCCGAATACCTTGTTGTATTTGACCTTCATATTTTTGATGCCGGTTTTCTCGCGCTCACTTGCCTCAAGCTCACTCAGCCACTGTTTGCCCTCGGTCTTGGCGTGACGGTAATTATCGACCATCTCGTTGTAGCCGTCCTTGATCATACCGCCGTCGCGCATCAGATACGGTGGATCATCCACGATTGCCGCATCGACAAGCTGATAGAGGTCTTCCAGCGGGTCGAGATCCTCCTGAATCTGCGCCAAAGCGCCGCCGTCAAACGAGTTTAAGAGCTGCTTGATGTAAGGCAGCATCTGCAGCGACGATTTAAAGGCGATCAGGTCACGCGGATTCGCGGACTGGTAGCTGATTCTTCCGACGAGACGCTCAAGGTCATAAACCGGACGGAGGTATTCACGGATTTCCTCGCGGAGCATCGCCTGCCCCGTTAGAGCCTCTACAGCATCGAGTCTTGCATTGATTTCCTCCTCGTCGATCAATGGCTGCTCTACGTAGCTTCGCAGAAGACGTGCGCCCATCGCCGTGCGGGTTTTATCGAGAACCCAGAGCAGGGAGCCGCGTTTCTGCTTCTCACGCAGCGTTTCCACAAGTTCAAGATTCCGGCGGCTGGAGCTGTCGATCAGCATATATTTGTCTGTCACATACGGTGTAATCGAATTCATGTGAGACAGATCCGATTTCTGTGTCTCGTGCAGATACTGGAACAGCGCACCGGCTGCAATTGTTCCGCAGTTGTAATCGGCGATGCCAAGGCCTTCCATCGTAGCAGCATGGAACTGTTCCTGCAGTGTACGGCGGCAGATGTCATCGTCGAAATACCAGTCTTCCAATGCATTCACGCAGATATGAAGGCGGGTCCGGAGATCCTCCACATCAATCCCGCAGAGCAGGAACGACTGATTGCAGATGATTTCCGCCGGCATAAACTTCGTGATCTCATCCACAAGGCGGCGCGGCTTGTCCATTTCCGTGACGAAGCACTGGCCGGTCGAGATATCTGCTGTAGAGATACCGAAGCATCCCTCCATGCAGACGATCGACATGATGTAGTTGTTCTTCGTCTCATCAAGTCCCTGCGGGATCAGCGTCGTACCCGGTGTGACAACGCGGATGACTTCGCGCTTTACCATGCCCTTTGCCTGTTTCGGGTCCTCCATCTGCTCGCAGATCGCAACCTTATGGCCGTTCTCTACAAGACGGTTGATATACCCTTCTGCAGCGTGATACGGGATACCGCACATCGGAGCGCGCTCCTCCATGCCGCAGTCCTTTCCGGTCAGCGTAAGCTCAAGTTCTTTGGATACCAGGGTGGCATCCTCGAAGAACATTTCGTAGAAATCACCTAAGCGGTAAAACAAAATGGTATTAGCCGGGTCAGTCAAGCCCGTCTTCGTCTGGCAATAATGTACCATCATAGGCGATAAATTCGCAGTTTTTAAAACATCCTTGCAAGTAGGGGATTTTTTGCTTATGATTTCTGGATTTGACCAGCTTTTGACCACCTTTTCTGTCTGACTTTGGTTTTGAGGTGTTTTGTTATTAGAAAAATTCATTTTTTCACCTTTTTATCCTTTAGATCAAAATTCGTATAAAAACTCTTCATACCCTTTCGAAGCTCTGGTTCGATATAGCTATTATCAAGATGAGTGTAATATTCGACCATTTTATCTGAACTGTGACCAACATACTCACGGACAACAGATTCCGGAACTTTGGCCTTTATCAGGGTGGTTACATATGTATGACGGAACATATGTGGTGTTACTTTGACCAGGTTTGGAGAACGTCCTTCTTTTTGGGCAAGCAATATTTCCGGTTCATTTATTGCCGTTTGAAAGTCATTGCATATTCGATCAAGCCAACTGCGATTAAGTGGATTGCCCGGTCCAGTAGTACAAACAAGATCCGGATATTGTTCAAGCAAGGGATTCGAACGTCCCCAATCGCGTCCGTACTGCTTCTTGTCTGCATCTTGCTGGGCTTTCCATTGTTTTAAAGCCTTAACTGCAATATCAGAAAGAGGAACGATACGATAACTTTTCTCACTTTTCGGCGTTGTTACTTGATGATACAACGCCGAATCATAAAGTCGATTTCCCTCCTCGTCAAAAATGTCTCGAACCTTTTTCACAGTTTTGTAGACTTTCAACTGCTTTTTCCTAAAATTTATATCTTTCCACTGTAGGGAAAGAAGTTCTCCGATTCTTAAGCCGCCATGTAATAGAACGATAAATAATTCATAATAGCGGCGTGATTGAATACTCTTGAAAAATTGTTCTAACACATCAGGAGTTAGTACCTGCTCAAACGTCCGTTCAAATAAGTCGTCCGGAGGTTTTTCGTTTACAGACTTAGGCGGTCCAGCGTATTGATATCCGGAGCATGGATCAAACGGTATGATACGATTTTCAAAAGCAGTGCGAAAAACTTGCTTTAAAACGGCCAAAGACTGTTGAATTGTAGTCGTTGCATATCCCTCTTTTTCGAGTTCTTGCATAGCCGACACAATATTTACATTTTTCACGTCAATTATTTTCATATAACCAATGTAATCTTCCACACGTTCAAAGCCTGTAACATAGTTATTAAGAGTTTGTGTTTTTAGTTTGGGCCGTGCATAATTCTTTAAATAAATTTCAAACCATTGTGAAACTGTTAGCGTAAACGAGAGGTTTAAATCTCTGTTTGCCATCAATAAGAGAAACTGTTTCTTTTTTTGCTTCAGTTTCCGAAGATTAGTATCATAGATACTATAGGGCTTTTTTTGCCCTTTGATTCTGATGCGAGCTTCATATCGACCGTCTTTTCTTTGATAGATGCCGGCACCAAGCTCTTTTCCATTTGAGTCTTTTCCCATATCATTCTCCTAATGATACGCGCATACGGATATTATCGTATCACGCGAACTTAAAAAATGCAAGTATGCTGGTCAATCCATCGTTCGAATTTTTTTCGATGGATCATAGTACGCCTGCCAATTTGAACCTTAAAGTTACTTTCATTCATGAGATCACGAAGTTTACGTTCTGAAATTCCGGTAAGCTCGGATGCTTCTTTCACAGATAGCAGAATTTTGTCTGAATCTAAATTATTTCCTTTTGTACGTTGCAAAATAGACACCTCTTTCTTGTTTTGATACTTATAGTATTAGAAATAAAAACAAAAAAAGCGTCAACTTTTTCGTCAACGCCTTTAGATGGTTATTTGTCAGATGTCTTTTTGCATTTTATTGCATCCTCAACAGCCTCTTCCCAGCTCATATGATATTTTTCCATGCGTGTTTTTACAGACCTCGCGTCAATTTGTAAAGCATGATAACAACGGTATAATGTAGGATATACTGTGTTTGAAAGACGACAGGATCTGCATCTTGAACGCGATGCATTCCAGTGGTTGATAATGCTTCTTGGATTGCCTGTTCTAACGTATATTGTTTGGATTTAACAAAATGTAAAATCGCGATTGGGTCTACGCCTATACGAGAACAGAGCTTTTCTACGCAATCGTATGTACTATTTTGGAATTGTATAGCATCCGGGTATAAGAGTGAAAGTTCTTGCAAAGCTAGAAAATGATTTGCTGATTCCTCGATGGTGCATTTTAGGCGGTGCGCTCTTGCAGCCACACTGCTATGACTTATATGATGCTGCTTGCAAAAAGCGGATAAGGAAGGATATGCCTCTCCGTTAATTTCCACAATCCAAAAGTCTGATGGGCGAGGCTTAGGTGGGGCAGAGACTTTTTTCTTTTTCTTCTTGGGAAGCACTTTGGGTGGAGCAATCTGATTCTCTTGACGCTGTTTTTGTGCTAGACAAGCCCTGATAGCGGCGGAAGGAGTTAGCTGATTCTTGTTTTTATAGGCATATACAACACTAGGACTCAATCCATATTCTTTACAACAAGCGATAATAGATGGATATTTTTGGTTGTTGAACTTGAAAGAATAACGGCTTTCATTTAAGACATAATGATCCAATGCTGCTTCAAAAGAGCATTTATGAGTGCGCTTATAGTAACTCACATTGTCAACAGGAACATTAAACAATTCACAGCATACCTTCATAGATGGATATGTTTGACCGTGATATTTCACGCAACGTCCTTTTTTTGCAGCCCTTAGATGGTCAATGGCTTTTTCCGCTGTGATATTTTTCTCCTTTTTCAGCGGGAAAACACAGGAATAGGCCACATCATAGTATTCGCAACAAGCTTTAATGCTGGAAAATATCTGTCCGTGATAAGGAAACTTGAATTTATCCAAATATTGTTGTCTTCGTTTAGATATGCGCATAAAACACCTCCCTTTTCTAATACAAATTCTTAGGCAAAAGCGGTCTTTTTAGTTTCGGCGGGGTTAATCATCTGCAATAAAGATTTCTGAAAATCATATTTTTTCTGAACAGAGCGTCTTTTTTTCTTACGATGGCGGATATTGGGATCGATCTGATTCAAATAACGGCTCATAAGAAGGGTGTCAATTGTTTCTTTTGAATAAATAGCTCCACTTGGATGCATAACCAGTGCGCCCTTAGCCATGACCAACGAAGCAAGTCCGTAATCCTGTGTTATAACGATATCTCCTATTTTGCATTCATTATAGATCTGCATATCGGAAGCATCTCTTCCGGGAGCCACCTTTTTAATTTTGCTGTAATCAGAATAAAGCTGGTGCGCTGTATCGCAGAACAACATTACTGGTAAGCCTTTCTCTTCCGCAATTTCTTCAATCTGACGGATTTTTGAACAAGAATCCGCGTCAACAATAATTCTCATTTGTAAAACCTCCTCTTCGAAAATTTTCTTATTGATAGTATTGCAAAAAGAAAAATACTTATATTCTCACGTAGGTGATTTTTTTGCAAAAAAAACACTGCCCATGCATTTTATGGAACAGTGTTTTTCTTTGAATAGGCTGTTATTTTACGTCATTTTGAGCGATCAGTTCATCCAGAGTGACTGGGGTATAATTGATAACATCGACGGATACATTATATCTTCTGTCAATATGTGTTACAGTTGTATTGTGAATATGACCGTGCAGGTGATAGGAACCCACATAAAATCCATTCCATTCCTCAATCGGATAATGGAACAGAACAACTTTACGTTCAGTATCCCTTACTTCTGCATAGGGACGGCACCATAAAAAAAGCGCTGGAGAAGTCCCGATTATGGATATTCTTGAAATCATGATTCCCAGTAACAAGGTATTTTTTGCCTGGAAGAGCCATAAGAAACTTCCCAATTCCCTTTTCATGATACATGCCAACATCACCAAGAATATATACTTCATCACAAGGACCAATACCTTTTTTCTTCCAATTTTGGAAAATAGTCCGGTGCATGTCATCGATTGTTGCAAATGGGCGACTGCATTTTTGAAGAATCGCCGGGTGAAACAAATGTAAATCACTAATATAATATTTCATAAAAATCTCCTTTAAGCGTCAAATTCAACGAGATAATTCATTACCATGGCAGCCTCTGAATAAAAGATGATTTCATCTTCTCTTAAAGAGCGTCCAGCTTTGGCATGAACACAATTTTTCTTTTTCTCTTCCAGCTCTCTTGGAGTAAAGTGGTGGCTCGATTCCACATAAAGTGGTTTCCCGTAAGCAACCGCAAAAAGGCCCATATACACGACGTTTTCATCTTCGTTTGTATATTTTGCAGAAGAACTGCTTGTATACAAAAAACTCTTGTTTGGATTAAGGGCAAAATAGACTCCATCACCAAACATACGTCCGTTTTCATATGAAGGAAGAATTTTGATGGAATTCTCCGTGATACTGAGCCAGTTTGCATTCCGGCTTCCGTGCCACATCTGCCGTACATAGCGAATATGATGCTCTTTACAATAGCTGTTAAAGGTTTTTTGCTGCCGATCTGGGATAACACGCCAGATTTTTCGTACTTTCTGCTGCAGAGAAGGGGTTAAGTGTTCGATAACTTCCTGCCGCTGGGAGTCTGTAGCTTCAAATACATGAATATTATGTTCCCGAAAACTGCCGATAGAACCGGACGGACGCATAACTTCCATCGCCGTGATAAGGTCATTTTCACGATCTATAATCGCAGGAAAATCAGACGTTTTCACAGCAAGAAGAGATTTAACATATCTGCTCTTTCGAGGGGAAATAGTTAATAATTTCTGAAGCGTCTCATTGAAATCCTTCAAAGTAGTCTTGGTACTTAATTCCGCAAGAATTTTCTTCGACTGAGATACCTGTTCAACGGTCACTTTGTCATGGTGGACCAAATGCCGTTCGACCATACCTTTAGCGTAGGTATACAGTTTTTGATATAATTCAATAGCTTCCGGACGCTGATCAGGAATGGTGGGTGCAACAGGTGTTTCCGACACAGCTGGAGCAAGATAAATAGAAGACTCGTCCTTGTATCCTTTTGAAAGCTTTTCATAGTAGCGAATCCAATATAGATGGATGGGATATGGGGTTTTCAAGTCCTTTTTTCCAAATGCTTCTCCCCTGCCAGCTCCGATACGTCCGTAAGTTGCATTCAGTACGGAACCAGATGGCCGAAAATGGTAGAATTTGTAATTGTTGGATACTGGGTTAATACAGGTTAAATAAGCTTCCGGATAGGTATCCTGTGGGAGCTGGATGGTATTGTACTCTTCTGTTACATACATACTCGGATAGATGGTCCCGTCCTTTGCGAATGTGCCACGCTGTTTAACGTCAAACTCCGCTTCTCCTACAGGTGTAGAAACAAGTAAACGATTGGGAACGGACAAATTTAATAACTGCTCCCCAATGGCCTTATACAAGGCAGATTCTGTTTGTGGAACTTCCATATTCCGGGTATCGTTGTACGTCTTAATAGTAATATGCATATTTTTCTCCTTGGACAAATTGAATTTCAGATCGGTTATTGATATACTCCTTTCTTCATGAATTGATCTGATACCCCTAGAATGTGGAAAAGTGAAAAAAACAAAATGGTCGGGAATAAATCCCGGCCATTTTGTGTCTCTATTGTTGTTTCAATTCGATAATATACTGAAGCGTTACCTGTGCATCGTCAAAAATAACAACCTCGTCATTCCTTAAAGATGTGCCAGCATGAGCAAAAACAGCATCGTGAGGTGAAATGCGGGATTTGGTTAGCGATTTCATGCCCGAGGTCCATGTGTAGACATGATAGGGTGACTTGTACACGGTTTTCATAACAAATAGATAGGCTTTGTCTGAGGTGCCATGTACCCAAAAAGACCCATTCAATGAGGTATATCCAATACTTTTTTTTCGCTTTTGGAGCAAGATATATTCCATAGCCGAACATATGACCGACTTTGGGCGCTTTGGGATTTAAGATAAGTCCATTATGTAAAATGGACAGGCAATTCATATTTCTGGACCCATGATACCAGTAATGAATGTCTTCTTTATGATAATTATGTTTGTCATAATAATTCCAAAAAGCGTTATCTCTATTGGAATTTTTAACACGGAATGCTTTTGAAAAGCAATCTGCAGAATGCCCCATGTGTCGTTTGATTTGCCGGAGTTCTTCTTCATCGTTTACAGGGGTGATTGATAACTTCCATTCTTCCAGAAGAGTTTTTTCTTTGCTGTCATTAGACGGCAATGCCTGCATCTGGGTTTCCATCATGCGCAGCAGATCAGTTTCTCGATCTATAACATTCTGAATCTGCTCCGGATCGGCATCTGCCGGGAGCAAATAGTCTGCAACATTTTTCATTTTCCGAGGCAATAGAGCAAATAATTGTTCCAGAAGAGAATTATCCTTTAATGGATCATTTGAAAATTGATTCAAAATATCTTCTGCTTGCGTGATCATCTGCGGGCTAACCTCGGATACGGATACAGAATAATTAGATTTGATGGCCATAGATGATTCCTGTTGCAAAAAAGAAATGAGTTCACGAACAGAATCATCCTCGATTTCTTTGTATGTATAGGAAGAATGTACATCCATGAGTTCTGTCTTGTCCTGATAGCCCTCTGAAATTTTCTTTTGATACATTTTATCCCATACTGATATAGGATAATAACGGATGTATGGAGCAGCCCCAACACGCCCCATTTCTACCTTAAATGTTGTATTCGAGTCCTGAATCATTCGAAAATACATATTTCGATTTTCAGATGGTATAATTCGGATCATAATAGCTACGTGTGCCATTTGACATCTCCTTTTGACATAATGTATTTCAGACCTTCGTTTTTACGCTCCTCTCATGAAATATTGATCTGATGTTTTTAGAATGACGAATCAAAAGAAGAATAAATTTTATGTACGTGAAAAACGTTTTTTGAAATTATTTTCCATACTATATATCGGAAACAAAATATACAAAGGAGGAATTTGATTATGTGTAATTCAGAAATGGATCTCGGACTGGAAGCATCCAAATATAAAAATCCGAGATTCGATATTGTTTCAAGAATCGCGTATCTGCTAGGCGTATCGGAGGAGTATTTTTGGGGTGAAGAAAGCAATTTTGATGAGACAATCTATACGGGGCTGGAGGAATGTAAAGATGCAAGGATTGTCCGGAATTTGTGTATTATTCGGACTGCATTATTAAGAAACAATGGAAGAATCCGGAATTTGTTTCAGTATGATATGAAAAATATTGATACAATTCCGGAATATATTGACCCGGAATGTATTAAAAAGCTCAAAAAGGATGACGTAGATATCTGGAGAGCTAATTGGACCCCGGCGAAATACGTTGTGTTAGTCAGTGCTGAAATCAAAAAGTATATCAATGGCTGCAAGAATAGTTTTCCACTATGGCTTAATTGGGACTACGTAAAAGATATGTTTTGCCTTCCGGAACTCAAAGAAAGACAAGTTTCAAAGCTGGTAGAATCGTATGGAGAAAAACGGAACCGATTTCCCTATACGATGTATGTCGTAGGGGCATTATCTGTAGAAGTAGGGAATATCTTGTACAATGATGAGAAGTTTGTAAGTTATCTGTACAGGCGAAACGGAGATGTCTTTGATGATCTTTCTAAGGTGACGGATGCCAGCGACGAAATCAAAAAGAATATTAAGGATTATATTCAGGACAATCAGGAAATTACGATTGTTGTGGATTGTGAAAATGCAAACCCATATAAGCTCTACTCTGTTTTGGACGGACTTGAGCCAGCAACACGAGAACACATCAAAAAAATTGTTTTATATAACGATGTACATACTACGGTTACCTGGCGATTGCTGCAGCGATTGATTCCGGGGGTAGAACACAAAATGATTCCGCGGGTTAAGGCAGATAAGTCTTTAGTGGACATTTCTTTGGCTGTCGGAACAACAAGGGAATATTTTGAACAAGGAACAAAAGCTTTCATTTTGGTATCGTCTGATTCGGATTATTGGGGACTGATTAAGGGGCTGCCGGAATGCAGTTTCCTTCTGTTGGTTGAACAGGAAAATACCAGTTCCGCAATTAAAAGTGCAATGATACGGAATGGGATTCCATACGCGGAGATTGATGATTTCTGCTCCTCGAATCTTGAAAAAGTGTATGCGCTGGCACTTAATCAAGAAGTCCAGAATGCCCTTGGAAAATACGGATTTTGTATGGATGACATACTAGCTAAGGCGGTTGAAAATATCCGGATTAATTTGTCCCCAAACGAAGTGGAGCAGTACAAACAGAAATACTTGAAAAATTTGCACACGGTTCAGAAAAACGGATATATATCTTTGGAAATTTAATGGCGAAAAAAAAGAGATGTCAGTCGGCATCTCTTTTTTACTACTCTTCTATCTTATAATTCCCTTCTTGTGAGTATATGACTCGAAAATTTTCTCTTCCATGGTGATAGAGAGATCTGTTTTTGTAAACGTAGATTGTTATTTGCTCTGGAAAGCCGACATCATAGGAAAAACGAATATTTCGAAAGCCATTATGAAGGGTTTTGGCAATTAAATCTTTTGCGTATTCATTCTTGTTCAAAAATAAAGTGTTGGCAATTACACTAAATTCCTGAGTATAGGACGTATCAGAGGCGGTCGAAAAAGAATTCACCACACGTTCCTTACGGCCCCATTGTAAATAAGCTACTGATAATAGAATGATAAAAGCCATCATTGCAATAACTATATGTTTCTTTTTCACATCCAACCCCTCCTCATTAACGATGCTCATATATAAATAGACTCGTAATTAATATTGTACGCCAAATAATGTTGATATAGCAACCAAAATCGTAAAAGAAGTTATAAAAGATAATAAAATCCGACTGATTCCAAGCAGAATTGCTTAAATCAGTCGGATTTTGGGTAACATGGAGATTTTTTGAGAAAGTTTTATTCTACGGGTGACTGGTATTCCTGGAATACCTCATAAATCTGTTTGGCTGCCGAAACCCGCTCGATTTCTTCACGATCAAGGTCTTTGCATTTTTCGTATTCGCGCAGAAATGCAGTGGCAGCATCTTCAACGCTGTCTGAAGTTTTAAGACGTTCTAACAGCGAAGGATTATGTTTTTCCAGATAGGCGATAAGGCTATCCAGCTGCCCAGAAATAGACCCTAAGCTCTTCCCTTTATCAATGGTATATTTGCACAGATAGGACTTGATTTCAGGATCTGTGAAGCCGCATAAACCATACCCATATCTACCACCACTGTAAATACCCAAAGAAGAGCTGTGAATGACTTCTTCACGGCTGATACTGCCGGCATCAACCAGTGCAGTATACTGCGTACCAGTGAGTCCGGATTTCTTCACAGAACCGCTTTCCAGAAGTGTTGGGTCCAGATCTGTAGAGGCTTCATTTGCAATGTTGCCCATAATACCGGCGGTTCCTTCTTTGGAAAAGCCATGCATACGCAGATAATTCCAAATTTTTTCAGCATTGGTATCTCCGATCTCATCATTAGATGTAAAACGGCGGATGGTAAGAATGGTGTCACTATCTACCTTCCGGGTATCGACAATGCCCTGATCTTCATTAAGGGCTTCTACGATTTTTCCATTTCCGTCATAGAGAGCAACGTGTCCATCGTAGCAGACAACATCACCAGCTTTTGCATCAGCAAGGCTTTTTACCTCTTCGCCCAGTGATCTCCAGCCATAAGAGGTGGTATATTCACCATCGTAAGCGCCGCAGCGTGTCAAAATCTGCCATACAAAATGGGAGCAGTCGATTCCATTCGTGAGCGAATTTCCGCCCCAGACGTAGGAATTTCCGACGAACTGTTTGGCAAAAGTGATGATTCCTTCGCCGGAAGAATTGGTTACATCATAAACCGTTTCTTTTTTATAAGAAAACGCTTCATTTTCTTCAGGATCAATTACCTGTTCAGCAAGCTCCATATTGTCTTCTCCAGTCCGGGAAACGTAGGTTAATGCCGTTTTTCCCTGCTGCAGATAGTTGCTTTTGACAAAGCCGCGGACATCGCCAGATTCGATGTATACCCATTTTTGATCTGAATCAGAAATAACATAACAAAGAGCTTTTGGAGAAAGGGTTCCGACAATACGTGACTTTGTGAAAGCGGATTCTCTGACATTAAGCCTTGTGTTGACCTTTGCATAAGCATACACTTTATCAACGCGGGCAAACCCGGCACGAAGATCCTTTTTCCCTATGTAATTTTCATAGTTAATTGTCTGACTCCAATCTTCTACTGCAGCCGCTTCTGCCGCATTATCGGAAGAGGGATCTGCGTCTTTTGTGGATGTAGAACTGGAATTTGCATCTTTTTTAGTGGATTCAGAATCAGCTTTTGGCTTAGTCTCAGAGATTGATGCGTCTGGTGTTGGAGCTTTGGAAGGCTCTGGAGCCGGAGTAACGGATGGGGTGACAGATGGGGTGACAGATGGGGTAACATCTGGTTCCGTAGGTGCCGGATCTTCTGAGTCATCTTTTTCCTCTGGTTCCTTAGAAGTATCAGATGACGAGTCTTCTGGCTTTTCCGGTGTTTCAGATGCGCCAGAATCAGAATCTGTTTTTTCAGATACAGAATCATCTGTCGAGACATCACTTGAATCCACTACAGTTTCCTGCCCGGATGCTAATGGTTCTGCATAGGCGGATGCTGGAGTGAGAAACATTCCTGCAGCCATGCTAAGAACGGTAAAAGTAGTGCTGACTTTCTTTGATTTCACTTTTTGTCCTCCTGTAAATTTGATTTATAAATATCAACGCCCGTAACTAAGCAAAATTCATCAGCAGTAAGCTGGAAAGGAATTGATTCCTTTGCATGCTCCGCTACGGTGCAGATATTATCAGATAACTGAATCAGATCAATATAGGAAACAGGCTCAGATGGCTGAACGCGGTCAGACATACAAGCTCCTGTATCATTCGAAATCTGCAGATATTCTTTTCCATATGCATTCTCTTTGGTAATATGCACATAGGTGGCTTCCGAACCGTTTTCATACAACTTCAAAAAATTAGCAGCATATGAGTTCTTATCTGGTTTTGGAAGGGAAATTTCATTCAAAAATTCTAATACTGTTTTGATCATTAAATTATTGGCCGTAATCATACATTAAAAAACATGAAACAGCGTCCTCCTTCTTTGGTAAATTTTGTTTCTAAGTATAGTATTGTAAATATTTAAAAAATTTTCACTCAAAGATGTTCAAAGTAGTCATCTGCGCCCCAAAGAAGGTTATCAGCGAGGTTTGTAGTCCATATTCCATTATCAATTGCATAATCTATGATGGATTGCGTATAAGGCGCAGTCTTGGAATCCGAATAGTAAATACAATAATTACTACCATCAATAAGCTGCTGATTACGCTCTGAATAGATGCCTTTTCGATAAGCAGAATAAGAATAACGATAAATACTGTATTGCATAACCTGTTGTAAGCGTTGCTGGTCTTCCATCGTCCACCTTGAGGTATAATGGGGATATGGGAGCAGCAGAATCATCTGGATATAGGGATAATATTGTTTGAAATTCAGAACTTCTTCCGCAGCAACTAAGTCAAACCCATATGAGCCACCACACGCAAAAAAATAGCCTCCTGCATTCAGATAATTCAGAATAGCCTGCTGCAGACGGGGGCGCAAAGCCCACTGTTCATTTAATGATAAGTCTCTGTTTCCGATAAATGTGCATGCTTTAGCCATGTTGATGCTCTCCTTGAAATAATTTCTATATATTGAGTATTGTAAATATAAAATAAAAAAGGTCCTGAATCTTCAAAATGAAGTCAGAACCTTTGTGGCTATGGGGATTTTTGATTATTTGCAGCAAGGATCTGTATCAAGGCAGTCGATCATAGCATCGTAGCCATTTTCACTGTTCTGAAACAGAAATTTACGCGCGTTGCGTTTGTTTGTAAAGTCTTTCTCCGGTACAGATGGGCCGGAAACGATGTAGTGTTTTGGGTTACGCATAAAAAGTTTTTTCAAAAAATTCAGCATAATATAATCCTTTCTTGATAAAAAATATCATTTGAGCATAGTCGTAAAATAGATTTAGTTCCGTGCGGAAGTACATACATCTTCGTATTTGATCGATTTTTGATAATCTTCTGGAGAAATTGGGATAATTTCTGAAATCTCATCAAACTCGGGCCGAACATGTTTTTCAAGGTAGTCCATATCAAAATAGGGCATTTTAAAAGCCAGCGTATCTTCATAATGAGGATTTACCTTGAAGTAAAGTGGAGGCTTTGGCGAATTTTCAATCCTCAGAATTTCCGGAATCGAATATCCAAGATCTACAGGAACCCAGTTATCCTCTTCTCCTTCCGGGATTTTTTCGTCAGGTACAGCACCCATGTTGGCATAAAGTTCTGCCGTAGTTGATTCAGGATATAAGGAAGCAATACGACGTAACGTATCCTCAATGCATGCTGAAAAATCCGATGATCCAAGTACAAAGTTAGCTGGGACAATGCAATGGCAAGGAAAATCAATTCCGACAGCAAAATAAGTTGCCATCTGTTCGCCATCTTTCAAAATAGCATACAAGATATCGTTGTCCAGAGTCCATTTGAACGTGGGGAGCAAAGGATCAATATCCGCATCATTTCCAGTAAGTTCTACGTAAGTGGCACCATATAACATTGCATAATCCAGAATCCGTTCCAGATCAGGTGCGACACCAAGGGAATCAAGCAAATTGTAGTCACGCATATTAGGGGTTACCGGAATATATTGCATACTGTGAATACGGCAGATAGATGACTGTCCATCATGGGAACAGCTATTATCCTGAAAACTTGTGAAATAATAGGTCATTTGTGAAAGATGCTTTCTGTTTAGACGCAAAATTTTAATAGGTTTCATAAATATACTCCTTGACAAAATGTATTTCAGATCTTATAGGTTTCGGTACTCCTTTCATCGTTTATTTGATCTGATGAAAATAGTATGAAAAATTAGCCCGAAAACAAAAATGTCATTATAAATGGGAGAGTTTCCCATCCAATCCAGAGCTATGAATATTTATGGCAAAAAGCTCAGAAAATCGACAACCGGACGTTCATCGTATTGCGCAGGTGTGTTTAATAACTTTCCATTCACGACAAGGGAACTGCTACCGCCGCCGTCCATGCTTCTTGCATAGGTACATCCAAGATTGGCGAAAATACTCTGCAATTCAGCAAAAGACAATCCATTTTTGTACTGTGCCGTTCCGGCAGTAATCATATAATACTCTCCTGGCTGAACCATACCGATTGCTGTTCGGTTATAGTAAGTATTATTTATTTTTTGCTGATTTGCCAAATCTACTTTTTGACCGTCCTGGATTAGCAGTGGATCAGCTGTCCCCCAAATATCTTTGACTCCGGATGCAAGGAGTGTAGAAGCTGAAATTCCAGCCGATGGAGTATAAAACTTTCCAGTGTTGTCCAGGCAGATTTCTTTCCCATTCGTCACACCGTCTTTTAAAATTTTTCCATCTTTAATAAAACATCCAGCGCATACAGGTTGCCACTATCATATGAAAAATAACTGCCGTTTGTTGTGACTGCTGCTCCTGTACGGCCGGCATATGTAGTCGGATATTCTCTATAGCTGCCCCAACTGTCATTTGATAGTCCGCCTTTGACTTGATTAGATGGATCGTTGACGATAATATGGGTTAAGAAATATTCACCGCTCTCCGTGTATTTTTGCTGAACGGAAACGAAAATACTATCGGTTGTGACATTAGATACACTATTATCTAATTCTGCCTTATAGGTCTCGGCGGCGACGACAGCAGCTGTTTTTTGCTTTGCAGTGATTGTTGATGTATATTCTTTTCCAAGATAGGTAACAGAAATATCATTATTTCCTGCTGCCAATGAAATTGTGTCAGAAATTTCAACATCATCTACAGACAATTCTTTCTTTTCGTTGCCACTATACGTGACTTCATAAGAAAAATCAGATTTTGGATAATCCCCTTCATAGAGAAGTTCTTTACTTTCCATTGACAATTTGCTGATCGTGTTCAGTGGAATCTCATACTGCTCCTCGCCCAGAATAGTCTTTGCAGTTACAGTATGATCATCTGCAGTTAAAATTTCAGGAGTCTTTGTGAGTTCAAAATCGGATACGGCCAGTTCCTTTTGGGTATTATCCGCATAAATAAGCTTCGCAGATATGTCTTCCGAGTGGAAAGAATCTCCTTCGTAGATCGGTCCATCCGCATAACTCCATGCGATATGATCGGCTTTAATAGCTTTTACAGGTACAGATACGGACATATCTCCGTACGTCACAGTAATGCGTTGGATGGACTTAGACAGCTTTTTAGGGCTGATAGAAATGTCTGTTACCGGATTTTTCCTTCCGAGCAGGCTTACAGTGTTTGCATGAAAGCTTTTGGCAGAGACTGCATCGTACTGATAAGGTGTTTTACCAGCGTAAGTAGCTTCCAATTTGCATGGAATAAACCATGCGGCAGATAAGGCAATGCCTAGAAGGCAAATACCTGTTCCAATAATAAGTTTTTTGTGTCTCAATTTTTCATACCTCCTATTGTATTTGTTGTTCAAATATAGTATTGAAAACACAATGGGATTTTTTGAAAAATTGAAAAAGGTTCCGGAAACACATGCATCTGCAGTGTTCCCAGAACCTTTCTGAATAGTGCTTTTTACTTGTTTTCCAGCAATTCTTCAATACGATCACATAATAACTCAAAAGCTGAAGTACCGGCTTTTCCACTCTTTAAAACGGCTTCTCTGAGCGCTTCTACTGCTTCGGGTTCTGTCGTACAATCCGTATTATCAGAAATGCAGGTGTAAATTCTGCATGCAAGCTCATAGTCGGCAGCCCTTTCAGGATCTTTACCAATCTGTTTGCAGAGATCCAAATAATTCTCAATGGATTGGTGAAACATTGCGTTGACCTCAAGAATGGATCTTCCATGAAAATTCAAAGAATCAGAAATGCAGCGGACCTCACCTACATAGATCTTATCTTCTGGTTCGTATGATATATCAGCAGTGTATCCTTTATAGTTTATGGAAAAATTGATTTTCATAAGCTGCTCCTTTCTGTAACAATTTTTTCTCTACGAGACATATTGTCCCGAATAATACCATAATTAAGCTCTTCAGGCGATTTTGAATGATATTCCTGGAATCGCTGGCGGGCTATGTCGGAACTCTCTAAACCGGAAAATCCGCCGGAATATTCCTTTTTTGTGTTATAGAACTTCAGATCGAAGCCTTTTCGAGTAAACGAATCCATATTATCATGCATGATCTTCTGAAACGAAACAAGGCATTCTCCATAGAGTGTTGCCATCTGACGGATTCCTTCTACGGAATTACCCAGCGTTTTTATGGTACCTAAATGAAGCGTGTCTATTTTGTACGTAATAGACCAGGCTCCGCGGATAGAAAGATCCAGATAATATCCCTCGTTATATCCCGGAGAAAGGACAAAAAGTGGATCAAATTCGTATTTAATTTTCTAAAATATAATTATGGTCAAAATTCCCTTGAGAATTAAATGTACTAATCATATCAAAAATATTATTGCGAAGCATGGTTAAAATATCGCTTGATAGATGACAAATCATTTCTGTATATTCATTATATTCATCATCTTTTAATAGACAATGACAACCTAGCCACTTATTTTCTGCATTTTCTTTGATCCAATTTGAGTCAGTTGAAAATGATTCATAAACTTGGTTTTCAAGATTTACTTCATGTTCAGAGTTGGGGTCATCTTTTAAGAACCATTGAAAGTTTCCTAGTTCATTACAGGCTGTATGACATACTAAATAAAAGTCTGCATTTTTATTTTCTCTTGCAATTGTTATAAATTTTTTTTGCATATTATTTGTCTCCTTTTAATTATCTTCGCCTTGAGCTATCATCAGTTAAATCCTTATTTAATCAAATCTCTTATCGTATTTTTTATCTCCTACAAGGTCAACATCTGTATAATTATCAAGCATTTCTCATAATGCCCCTCTTGCTTAGTAATTCCTGAATATGTTTCATACGGATTAGGAAGATTATGTTTTTTACAACATTCATAGCAGATTACAAAACTTCTAGTTTTTTCTCTATTTCCATATGGTTCATTATCTGTATGATACCTAGCAAAATTTTGAAAAGGTGTCATAGATAACAGCGTTGCCGTTCTATCACAGTCTTTTCCACAAAAATCACATATAGCGTGTATCATGCTCATTACCTCTCTTTCTACTGATATTAATAGAATTGTAAAAAAAGCACACGATAAAAATAAACTTTAATTTTTATCATGTGCTATAAAACAGGTTATGTTTTATGTGAAAAATATTCAATACATTAAAGATTTATTTTACTATCTTTTGGAACGGTCACATTTAAGACAATCTTTCATCGTTGCATAGCATCCAGAATAGCTTGTCGTTCTTTTTCAGCTTCTACTAAATCAATATCAAAAAATTCAGCAAGTAACTTTTCTTTATTGATATAGTCTCCGTTACCCATAACATTGGCAAATGGACTTTCTCTCTTTTGTTTTCTGTCAAACATGGTATATTTTCTTAAGAGCCAATCAAGAAATTCTCCACAAAGCTGTGATTGTTCCTGAATTTCAATCATTATATCCAGCGTTGGTGTTTCAATTTTATTCATATTTTCATCCTTCTTTTCCCATGAAAGCAATTTTTCATTTGCAAAATTTAAATTACTATTCTTTTAATGATTTCACAATCATTTTTACATTTTGCGCATCACCGTTATGTGCTTTCCGGTGGTGCGTAGTTTCTTTAATATATACAGTTTTTCCGGACTTATATGTCCGCATGTGTCCGCGGGTCTTCCAAGCGTCTACGTGAAAATTCCGCACAATATTTATGCAAATTTCAACTGTCCATTGCGCTCAGTTTGGATTCTGTCTGGGCGACAAATGGGCTGCCTTTCTGCTTTGCACAGTTCAGGAAGATTCGCTTTTACAAGGGCGGCTGGTATGGGTGGGCAAACGGCATTGCCACATCTTTTAACCTGCTCTGCTCTCTGATAGGTCTTTCCCGTATAGTCATGATCGATGATATAATCACTTGGAAAGCCCTGGCATCCATAAAGTTCCTGTGGTTCCAGCATTCTCAGCCCAATATCTACGATTTGATAATCCGTTCCTGAAATTGTAACAAGCCCGAATTTATCTTTGGTAGTTATGACATTTAATGGTTCTTTCAGGTCTCCTTCGCTACGATTTCCATGGAATTTCAAAAGAAAGGCTCTTACTTCACCGAAATGTCCGTCTCCGGCTGTGATGGTAGGAAGAGGATTCCGAATGTCCTTTCCATCGCAGTGATTATTCATCTGAACAAGAGTTGCAGCCACAATGCTGTTATGATCCCATGCAGTAACAGTAGGTAATGGATTTTTCATGCATTCTCCTGCTCCTTTATATCCTCCTGAATAATATTTGTGCAAAAATGCAGAAATTTTTCCTGATTTGCAGGGAGCAAGCGTCGGCCGCACAATTCCATACCCATTTTTCGCTGTGATTGTAGGGAGCGGGATGTGTAAATCCCCTGCTTTCCGATCTCCACCGTGGTTGCATTGGACAAGAAAAGGTTCTGGGTTCTCTAAGATATATTTTTGGATTCCTCTTGCAATCCGCTCCATCGTTTTCGGAGAAAGCGGTCTTTGCGCACGGATGCCATATTTTTCCTTAATTTCTTCTGCCGTATCAAAAATACTTGGGCAAGGACGCTGAAAGTCGATTTGCGTGTAGGCTCCCAGATATGGCTTTAAATGCCCATTTTTGACTTCTGGCTATCAGCCGGCGCATGCGTAGGTGAGGGCCATACAATAGGCTTTCCGTCGCATCGAGCAATCAGAAAAAATCTCTTTCGGGTTGTAGGTGCGCCATAATCAGCAGCAATCAGCTCTCGATATTGAACCTCATATCCTAAATCATTGAGCTGATGAACAAATTTCTGAAATGTTGTGCCGCGTTTGGCTTTGATTGGATGATGCTGCCTGTTAAGAGGCCCCCATCCTTTGAATTCCTCTACATTCTCCAGCATAATAACTCGCGGACGTACTAATCCCGCCCATCTGCAGGCTACCCAGGCCAAGCCACGGATGTTCTTATCCTTGGGCTTTCCGCCTTTTGCTTTGCTGAAATGTTTACAATCTGGTGAAAACCAGGCAAGCCCTACTGGACGTCCATTGCAAACCTTAACAGGATCTACCATCCATACATCTTCGCAATAGTGTTTTGTGTTTGGATGATTGGTCTGGTGCATTCGAATTGCCTCTGGATCGTGATTTATAGCAATATCAACGCTATAACCAGTAGCAAGTTCAATGCCTGTACTTGCCCCGCCACCGCCAGCAAAGTTGTCAACGATTAATTCTCCGTTGATCATGTTAATTCTCCTTTTTTGACAAAATGTATTTCAGATCTAATTTGTATACTCCTTTCCTCGTTTATTGATCTGATACTGATAGAATTAGAAAGAATGTAAAAAACAAAAAATGCAGGTCTTTTTGGGGGCGGTATTTGCAATAAGAAAAGGGGATGCTGCTCGCACCCCCTGGGTTGTTTATTTCGTTTTCCGATATCCGCGTTCAATATTTTCGTCTCTTGGAACGAAATAAGGATATCCATGAGAATCATACTTTAATTTCAGATATACTTTTTCTGTTCGATGTGTCTTGGGATTGTCCAGAAGTGCATATATCTGGGATGCTTTCGGCGGCTGACGTTTCAGCTTTTGAAATAATACTGTCCATAACATAAAATTTTCCTCCTTCTATTTAACATTCAAATATGTACTACACACTAAGGATCGGATCGCAATGATACCGGAGCAGGGCTTCTTTGGTGACCTTTTTGATCAGACTACCTATTGCGTAGGTACATCCGTTTCCACACTGCTGCTGACGTTCCCCGATCGTTCCATGAAATTCGAAACGCTGATCAAATCCCATTAAGGCAGAAGCTTCTGCTACAGTTAATGTTCGGTTTTCTGTTGGATGAATAATGGGGAGCTTTCTCCAATTGACAATGGTAGGAGATACAGAATCATAATCCAGTCGATAGTAGCGATCTGAATGCATAGTTTTATTATCACGAAATTCAGGAATGTCTTTGAAATTATGTCCGGGCCGGACGAGAGCCATTCTCTTCTCTGTTTCCGGACGGCTTGTAGTTACATCAAAGTAGTTATACCATTTGGATGTGACTTTGGATAATGCTTCACGGACCGTATGGAATGGGTATAATTTGAGCTGTGGAAGCTGAATTTTACCGATACGAGATCCGATAATGATCGCCCTTTTTCGGGTGGTATATCCGCCAATATCGCAGTCTCGTACAATGTTGGATGTGATTGTATACCGATGGATCAATTTTTGCAGCACTTTGGAAAGAAATTTTCCGCTTTCACAGGTGATAAATTGCGGAACATTTTCAATTACAAAAATTTCCGGACAATTTTCCTGTGTGATGCGAATATATTCATCCACAAGATCAACATCTTCATGATTCTCCATTCTTCTCCTTCGATTACTGGAAGAGAATGGTTTACAGGAAGGCCCGCCTATGATCAGGTGCTGTGGAGGGATCTTTCCCGAAACTTCCCGGACATCACGGCACACAATATGATTTCCTATGTTATGTCGATACGATTCACAGGCAGCCGCATCAGAGTCACATGCGTAGTTGATTTCAAAGGCCGGGTCCAGATGAAATGGCCAGTCCAACATGCCTGCTCCTGAAAATAAAGACATAACAGAAAATACAGATCGTACTTCCTCATTAACGGTTGTATTCCAGTCAGAAAATCCGATGGAATCCAAATATTCCGCAATGCTGATTTGCCCTTCAATGCCAGCGGCAGCCTTTAAAACTACTTTGGATACGCTGAATTCAGCAAGGACACGTTCAATGGGAACGATTTTGTCCTTAATACTGCGGATGCAGCGTACGATAATTTTGTCCTGCAGAACCTCCATTTCCATATGACTGCATCTGGAAACTGCATCGCGTACTTTTTTACTCCTAAGATCAAATAAGGCATTTATATTGGCTCCAGATCTCTTTTTGGAAATTTTAAGGCCGCTCTTAGAAGGGCGAATGATAATGCAAGTTGGGCGGACTTCATAAATATAATGACCGCCGGGATAATATTGTTCGTTTGGTGTTATAGAGAATGTTAATCCTCTATTTGATGAATGCAATTTTTTCATTTTTTTCTCCATGGACATATTGTATTTCAGATCTGTTATTTGACATACTCCTTTCTGCTTAAATTGATCTGATATAGATAATATTGGAAATTGCGTGCAAAATAACATGCTTCTATCAATCAAGATCCATCAAGAAACATTCACTTAGTAAAAAACGTATTATCACGCGAAGCACTGTTATTGTCACACAGCGACAGAAGTTATATTTAACCTGATGATCATAGGTTTCAACATGAGAGAACTATATCTGTATCGACGAGTCCAAACGTTTGAAGGAAGCGGAATCAGCCGAAAGAGTGTAAGCCGAAAGTTCTGTGATGAACTGCTGATAGAAAAAGTAAAGGACATTTTGTATGAAAAAGGTGGATAGAATATGCTGTATAAAAGGAAAAAGAAATAGGTAAAACGGTTCCAAACAGAAAAGGGGGAATTTTGTGCATAATGGTTCTGTCTGTGAGAAAAAAGGAAAAGTGAATACAGAAAAGGGGCTACTTATAAATATGCGTTACTAAAAGCGAAATCCCTGATATTACAGAAACTATTTGCGATATACATTTAATTGTGATATAATTTTGTTAAGATATACATTATTGTGTACATAATTTTAAAAATGATGGAGGGTGATTATCATGGTATCGTAGTTATAAGCGTAGGTATTATAAGGCAAATAAAATTGAAATGGGGGAATAATTTATGAAACGTCGTTTATTAGAAATTCCTGTTGTTGCCATGCTGATTATGACTTTAACTGTTCCAGTATTTGCAGCATCAAAAACTTTGGGTGTTTCTGAGATAGATCAAAACAAGACAAAGTGGTGCTGGGCTTCTTGTTCAGAGATGATCGGCAAGTATTATAACAGTGGAAGCAATCGTGACCAGTATGCTATTGTAAAAAAAATTAAGGGTAATACAGATAATCAAGAAGGTACTATTACAAATATTTGCGATGCGATAAAATATGCATCTGTAGATAGTGTAACTTTTACCAGTAAATCCACCGCACTTTCTTTTAATTCTTGTAAAACTGAAATTGATGATGGTGATCCATTTGTTGTCTGGTTACAAGGCCAGGATGGTTCATTAAGTCATGTAGTCGTTGCTAGTGGTTATAAAACGGGTTCTACAAATTATTTGTATATTTTAGACCCTTCGCCCAATGTTGATGCACAATATTTTTCGTATACTGGGCTGGTAAATGGATCAACTGGAACACTGGGAACTCGTTGCTATGAAAAAACTGTTTTAAGAAAATAACCAATAGAAAGCTTAATATTGATTAGGAGGTAACGAATATGAAAAAAATAATCACTTGCTTATTAACGCTCTCTATGATGTTCATGTTTTCTGCAACAGCATTTGCATCCGATTTTTCGGGCAACGCCGAATCGGAATTAAGCAACATTTCAGACAAAATTGTAACCGCTGTTAATGATGTATACAGTGATAAAAACATATCCATTACAGCAGAGGACATAAATTATGACAGTGCTTTCAAAATATATGTCGATACAAATGTTTTTAAATTATCCACTAACGTAGTAGGTGAAATTGAAAATGCACTTGAAAACGGAAACTATATTTATCTGTTACCGATTGATACAGTTAATGGAACCGTGGTAGTTAATTTCCAAAAGGGGCTTCCCTTAAGTGAGAATGCAAAAGCTATTCTTTCTGAGGAAGAACAGCAAGAGGTATTAGATAATGCGGGGAAATGGGTCATTTCTAGCCTTGCATTATACAAAAATGGAAATTCAAACTATGATTATGAAAAAAAACTTTCAAGTATCATCGATGAAATTCCAGCAGATACAATATTGGTTGGCGGTTTACCAATATTCCAAGATGTTGTTGCCCTCATTCCTAATAGTGATGGTGTAATAGAAGAAATTGTTCCTGTTACCGCAACAGATTATGATGAAAATTTAGTCACTTATGCAAGAAGTAATTCTGTAATTTATGATTACGAACAAGTAAAAGAAATTGCTAATGATTTACCAGAAGCAAATTCGGATATGGCTGGCGGAACAGATGTTAAAGATGTTGATCATTCTCAAGTAACCTATGGTCGGTTTATTTGGGGGATATTAGCTTTGTCAGTATTTGGTTGTGCATTTTTCTTTTTCAAGAAGAGAAACAGATTCTAAAACAAATCTTATTTGATGGAGGGCATGTGATATGAAAAAATTATTTCCATTATTGATTGCTTTTACATTATTATTTTCATTTCCTTTACCAACGTTTGCGGCAGAATCAAATGACAGGCAACAAAATACATCATTTGAAATCTCCCTTGAAGAAGCGCTTGCATTAGCTGATCCAGCCGATATCACTGTACAAAATGGTATTACAACTATTCCAGTTAAGTTAGACATAAGCGAAGAAGTTTACACGGAAGTAGTAATTAAAGTAAACAATTTAACTCGTGCGCGCGCAAAAAGTTTTTCTATGGAGGGTTGGTTTCGCCTAACTTCAAGCAAAGAGATTGTATCCGTATATGGCTTAGATGGAACTTTTGAATATACTGGATCATCAGCAACAGCAACTGGTTCAAGTGGCTATCATAATCCAACAGCTTCTGGATGGAGCGGAACATATAATCTAAGCGATGAAGAAAGCGATGACGGAAGTGCCTCTATTATAGGAAACTATACGCTCAAAAAGAGTGGTAAATATAATAATAGCGCAAGTTGTAAAGCAAAATGTAGTAAAAGCGGAAAAATCAGTTTTTCTGGAGATTATGATGAATCAACTATAATTTAATGTGGAGGTAAAGATAAATATGTATACAAAACTTAAACAACTTATCGCAGCAACTTTGTCCGTATTTTTGTTAGGAACTATGTCTCCTACAACTGCTTTTGCAGCAGACCATACTTCAATCAAACCAACACAAAACGATTCTATCCTGCTGAATACCAATAACTCAGAAGTTGGTATAGAGTTTTATAATTCTGAACCAGTCACAATTGCCAAGTATCAAACTGCTTCTGCATGGCAATCTGGACGCTTTTATTTGAAGTCTGATAATTCTACATTGGGTGAATTTAAGACCGTTGGCGAATTTACATATGATGGAACCATCTGTAATGTAACAAACTGTAAAAACAGTGTTTGGAATGTTGCTGATGGTTGGCAGGTTAAAAATAGCGCTTCTGAGAAACAGGTTTCTCCCACTTTTGCAAAAGCAGTTGGAGTATTTGAATTGTATAAAGAAGGCCTTTTTGGAAATAAGCTTTCTTCATCAGCCACAATTACAGTAAGTTGTAATCAAAATGGAAAAACAAACCGTGAATTTAATGGTGATGAAGCTACCGAGTAGTTTAATTATTTCTATCCCCCCTAATGCAGTTATTACCACCAACAATGAAATAGTTATTTTATTTGGTTATTGTTCTACAACATCTAATACGATGAATTAGATAACAAAAAACTGAAATCACATTGTCTACAGGAAACGGAAAAGCAGTAAACCCTAAAAAGGTTTGCTGCTTTTCTGCATTCGTTTTTAAAACTTTGGCAAATAGCGCCGATGGCTTGCAAACGTCAAACGTAAGGTAAGCGCAAAATATTGCTACGTTACTCATGAATTACGCTCCTGGGAAATGGGCAGACCAACGCGTAGCGGTGCTGGGAATGGTACCCGCGAGATCGTTTCAAATTGACACTCCAACCGATCTGACACTCTTCATCATTTGTCTTTTTGCTCGCACTTCTCGTTCGCTTACGCTATGTTGCCCTTTTGGACGGCCTATGATTTTTCCATTTAATCTCGCCGTTTCAATGCCTTTTTTTGTGCGCTGTCTGAGATCGCCCACATCTTTTTGTGCATGATCAAAAGCAATACGAATTCATTCTTTTGCAAGCATCATAAGATACATCATAAGATACTCTTCCACTGCGGATAAAATGACATCCACATCGGTTCCTGTCCTCGGAACATGTATCTGCAACGCATTTCTGTACATCACCGTATCAATATGAGACTCCTGTAAAATAATCCTTGAAAACTACGCGTCGCATTCTTGTTGCTTCAGTGATGAAGTTAGACGCGCAAATTTTTTTGAAAAATAGACAAAAGCACGGCTGACACATTATGCCCGCCGCATTTTATTGGATGATCTAACTCTTAACTATTTGATGATAGTAGAAAAGTTCCCTTCCGTCCGATCGAACTTATAAATAGAAGTTCCAAGAACCGTTGCTTTTGGAGCAAATTTTCGAAGAGCAGAGTACAAAATAGGAGCGATCTCATCAACGGAGCATGCCGTGAAAGTTGCTGCCGGGACAACCAAAACATGATAAATGCTTAACTGTAAAACGTAAAGATCATCCTGTAAATAATTTGCCAGTTTCTGAAAATACTCAGGGAACAGCAAAACAGCATTTCTGTGTTTTTCACAGGAAACTATATAAGAATTTGCCAAAATCGGATTTTGTTGAATGGTTTTTGGTTTCGGTTTTTGAAGTTTAAAATCACAATCAGAGATATTTCTTCGCACTGCACTATCAAGTTCTGCTGCAGTAATTCCCAATTCGCTCATCATTGCACTGGAGACGACACACGTACCTCCCCCAAACGCTGTAACATCAAGGTCTAGCATGTATAATACAGTAAGGTCAAAAAAAGGTTTTTGACGGTGCCGCAAACGGTAAATGTTCGCATGCTGCAGATGGAAACATCTGATAAAAAACATGATCTAATATATACTTTTTCGAGAGGCAAGACGAAAAGTCTGTTTTATCAGCCTCGGACTCAGCTTCAAAAAATGTATTGATGATTATAGACGCAGCTCGATTCATGGAAATTTCATTCTGATTGACCGCCTTTACAAAGGGATCAAGCGCAATAACAGGGACTAAGCTGTCTTCCGCTGCCTTTTTTACGATTTCAATGAAATACGTTGAGTCGAACTCTTTGAGGGATTCCTCAAAATGTCGTATGGAGATCGAAACTTTATACTGATCTCCTAACATTGCTGCTACGGTTGCCACAAGTTGTTTTCTGGTCTTTTCCATATTTTTTTACCTCTTAATGTGTATTTCAGAACGTTTTAGTGCATGTACGTCTGATATTTATAGAATTGAAAAAAAATGGAATTGTAATTTTCACGTACGAAAAATATTTTTAGACAAAAAAACACGGCAGATGCATTATTTATGCTGCCGTGTTTTTTTGTGATTATCAGATGTTATGTTATATCCGTCTATATCATATCGCCTCGAGTAAAATAAAAACCCCGGAGTTTGCCTACCTCCGAGGTTTTTGCTACTTATTATGAAAATAGCACTTCATTTTTAGTATCTATCCATATACATTATAGCATATGAAAGCAAGAAACGCAATATTACAAATACGGTAATTCTATGCCAGAACATACGTTTTCACCCCGAAAACAATCCCCGCAATACTCCCATATGCCAGCCTCGACTTTCTTAAATGTAGCATAGGTGGGCTTTTCGAAACCATTTTCTGCAATTCGATGTGAGACAGGTTCTCCAATTTGAGAACAATCACTTCTCGTGCAGGCAGGGGGCAGCATACCAAGAAGCTCATCCAAAAGATCTTCTGTAATATAGCATCCCACTTCGCACGCATCAAGTCCAAAATAATGTTCCCGGTCAATGAGTTCTCTCCCATTGATAATAATACTCTCGCTCAATGGAACACCTTCATAGTCTGCTTCCCGGATAATGAGTTCTTCGTGGAACCATGGGTGTGATTCATAATTCCATTTATATATTTCGGCAATATGGCGTTTTGGAAAAATCTGGGAATTGCCAGCTGTTATGTCGTATCCCTTTATATTATATACAACTTTATAACCTTTAAGGGTTTGTAGCATCATAAGTCATCCTCCATTTCGGCAGATACGGTAAGCTCCCTTTTCATAGCATCGCAGATTCGTAAAATATGTGAGTAACCGTCGGATTGGCTCATCGTCAATTGAGCAGCAATTTTTTCGATTTCACTCACGTAGTCATTTAACCATTCGGAGTTATCTAATGCAGTCGGCATATCTTCCAAAAAGTTATTGAATTTATCAATATCTTCGTCGGACAATACCCCATTTACCCCATTTCCGATGCTGTTACGGCATTTTACAATGCCGCCCAGACAAAAGTTGTCAACATGTCCATACTGACACAAATCTCTGGCCAACATCAGATCACCATATAATTCTAAAAACTTGGGGTTACTTTTCTCTTTGGCAAGCTGCTCATGAAACATATTGCAAATGAGAACAAGTTCTGATGCACTTAAAGTTACGTTTGCATTAGCGTTTTCCTTCGAAATACTTTGAATGTTCATTTTCGTTCCTCACTTTTCTTTTTGAATTGTCACTTCTGGATTAACACATTTCCCAATATTGTATTAACCGATCGAATTAACCATTGGATTTATTTGCTTTTTCACGGCTCTTTAAAAATATGAATCCTTCGCGGGAATACGATGTCATTGTGATTTTTTCTCCTACGAGTATCGTTTTATAACGCTGTTTCTCTAACTGCTTTTTTGTACGAAACAAATTTAGATTTTTAAGCATAACATTTACCCTTCCATATCCTTTTAGGACCTATAAAACGGTGCAATACCACATTGTTCCTTGAAAGACCACGTAGACTGGTAATCGACAACATTGCAGCAGGTTCCGTCTGCAAAACGGACATATTCAGCATCCAAGTGTTCTACATAATCATCCAGAACACGATTTGGGTAGGGGCTGCAGATGATTTTTCGTCGTCCAATATGCAAAATTTCGTGTGTAATAAGATTTACCTTGCACGGTGACTCAAGAATCGTCCTTCCGTCATCCCATTTAGTAATGTATTTTGCTCTTACTTCTGCTTTCATGGCAGTTTCCTCCGTTTTCCTTTTCAATTTGTATTTTTTCTCTTAAGATCTGTTCTACTTCATTGGCAAAATCGGCCGTTACCACTGTTTGGGTTCCTGCCAATGCATTCATCACAACTTCAATCCCTTTCTCTGTCATAGCTGATCTCCTATCCCAATGTTATTTTTAATACTTTTCATAAGTAATAAAAGCAAGCGATAATATTACCCGGGACCATAAAAATTTTTACAGCTCTTTCCATCTTTGCAAAAAAAGTTTTTGATAATCCATATGTTACTCCATTTCCAAATTTTTTTATATGCCAACTTTCAATCCCATTGACTTCTCCCATTCTTCAACGAGGCAATTAATAATATCATCTGGAATATCCACATCGGCAAATTTTCCATCATACACCCAGTCATAAGCAGCGCTCCATCGATCACTATGCAGCCATTCTGCCTTACCTATCCATTCATGAAATTGGTTATTCTTGAAAGAATACCAATCTTCATAGGTACTGGTTTTTTTAAGAAAATTTTGGGCTTTTTTAACCATTTCCATATCTGCAACAGGAAAAGCCTTCTTTTTAATATCAGGATAATCCCCGTTCCATCCATCCCATTGTGAAAATATGATTTCTCCGTTTTCATCGTAGACTTCACAACCTAATCTCAATGCTTCTTTTACGGCATCTTTTAAAGAGGAAAGGTTATTTGCCTTTTCGGTCCCATACCAATCGTAACATCGGTATTTCATGATTTTTCATCTCCTTGACAAATTGAATTTCAGATCGATGTATTATTATGCTCCTTTCTTTAAATTGATCTGATATTCTTAGAATGTAAAAAGCGCGGACAAACAAAATGGCCGGGAATTCCCGACCATTCTGTATTGCCATGGTTTTTTTTATTCGACCTCGTATGAGTCCCATAATTCTTGTAAAGTCTTTCCGGTTTCTTGCATACAATATTCTTCCATTTTATCTAAGATGATTTCCTGCTCTTCCTCCGTTAAACGCCAATCAACAAGACGTTTGCAGCAGTCATCAAAGGAACGCAGACAGTATTCAGCATGGACTGATCCATTAGGAGTCCAGCATACATCAAAGCTAATCCAAGTATTATCCTTTTTGATAGTTGTTCCAAAATACTTATCAACATCAAACAACAGGGTACACTCGGCAGCAATCACATTATCTTCAACGCTAATCTTATTAGCGAAGCAAATATTTTCTTTTGTAAGATTGATTTCTCGCACATTTTTTTCTCGCATAGTTTTTCCTTTCTGAAATTATGACTTCATCATGCTTCATAATCGCCACAATAATTTGGGTTAATTTCATCTTCATATGCGTTAATAATTTCGCCATTTTGAAGTTTTACTTCATACATACAATTTATTTCATATCTCCGTTTACCATCTTCATTTCTATCCGTATCGTCCAACAGCTCCCTATCATAATCTTTTTCCGTGAGTTCCTTTATTACCTTTTCAACTCTCATACCATCATATTTTTTTAGATCGCTATCTGAACTAAAGAATTTATTGCCAGCGAGCTTTTTCTTATAACTTTCAGTTCTGTATTCTCTCATGATTTCTGCTCCTTTTTATACTATCACCTACATTTCTAAATTTATTTTCGTTTCCAGTTATTCGGCATTTTATGCACAGGTTTTCCTGGTTTGTAAGATTCGTTATTTTCGGAAATTCCAACAAACCGATTTTTATCTCCATTCAGATGCTCATGAATAAAATATTCTTTTACCGTCTCCATATCAGCATCGGCATCAACAAGATTTGCGCAATCAACTCCGTTGAGCATAAAACTTACATTGTATAACATGATTTTCCTCCATTTTCTGAAATCATCGTTTCATTATCTTCCAATTATCAATATTGCTATCTTTAATTGTTCCAATCTGGCTGTCTACAATATTTTGTATTATTAAATATTTTTCTTGCCTTTTCTACTGCCCTTGTAATTGAAATTCGTTTAGGTAATTTCAATTGAATAGGTGCAAAACAACCATCAATGTGAAAATCAATATTATATATCCATTTTCCACTTTCATCTTCAAAGTAATTATACCCATGCAATGTCCCATTTTTTTGATTACTCCGAACATCTGTTAATATTTTTGTCACAGATACTCCATTTTCTTTTCTCATTCTATTTTCTCCATTCTTCACAGCAAATCCTCATTTCATTCACCTTAATACAATTAACTCTGCTTCTTCTGCATATTTTCTTGCAGCATCGTATCCATTTCTATTAAGTTCACCTTCAATACTGAACCAAAGTGAATCTAAAAAATTTGGAATAGATGCGAAATCTTTATTTGGATATTTTTCTCTATATCGTTTATACGCTATTTTATACAATTCATCTACTAAATCACGTTTCATCATATATCCTCCATTCTTCACAGTAACCTCATTTCATGGTTATCCAAAATACTCAAGTTCTAAATAATCAGGTTCATCAATTAAACCAATTTCATCCATGTATTTTTTACAGATATCTTTTAATGCTTTTTCTGATATATTTCTTTCAATATCATTAAGCTGCCAAGGATAGCCAGATTCAAATACAATAGATGCTAATGTATCATTTGATTAGTTCTTTCATGCTAGATTCCTCCAGAAATTAATAATAGGCTTCTCTTTTTAAACGCCGCTTCCTCGTTTCTGCAAACCTTTCAGATATTCGATTAGTGTACCGAAATCAGTATACCCGGCAGTTAATTGGTCGCCCATTCCACTCAGTATAAAATACACACGCATCGTTTGACGGAACGAATTCACAGTCCCCATTCCAATCATCTAAAATATCCTGAATAGATTTTGCTTTGATTAAATACTTTTCGCCGGTAGCATTTGCTGTAATGATAATGATATCCTGATGAAAAAAGAATGTTTCCATTATGCACCTCTTCTCTTCAGGCAGGCCCGACACATGCATTCATCCGCAACAATCATCTCCAGATCGTTTTTCTTATCGCAAACAAATCTATCAATGTTATATTTCCATCCATGACTCAGCACAATTCTATCTGACTTATCCCAGTATCCCAGTTTTTTCATTCCGGTCACAGAACCACTTTTGTCAAGGTTGGGATGCACACTGATGCCAAGACCAGTGGAACCATCTTCAATCCAAGCAATCCCATTATTAGTATCTCTATAAAGTTTTACATATGGCCTAATTTCTTTAATTAATTTCTTTGCCACAATATTATCCTCTTTTCTTGTCAAAATAGTAAAATCGCCGCTTCCTATGCTTCCTTTGTGGAATAATATTTCACGATCTTTTTGAAATTCTTGTCATTAGCATAGGCAACTCTAGGTTTTGTCCCGTTTGAATTAAATTCTGTTACACTTGAAATGGCATATCCCTGTACAGATAATTCTGCCAGATATACAAGCAAATTTAATTTACATCCGAGACTATCAAGCTGAATCTCTTTCTTTAATTTTTGTACTTCTTCGTCATAATTGTCATCTACTTCAACAATCATTTCAGAAGCATATGTATTGATTTTATATAATCTGTTATTGATTTTTCTCACCATATTATTTTCTCCTCAAAAATGCTGTCCGCGATTGGTTATAGAATCACCAATCGCAATCGTCGTTTGCTGCCCAATATTTGATTTCTAATTTCTCGTCCGTGACACAAGAAATATATTTCATTAGGATCGCTTCGTATTTTTTCTGACCCATATTTCTTGTCTTTTCATTGTAATACCATGGAGTATCTACGGATAATCCAAGGTATTGCACGCCATCTACGGTATCGCATGAGATATTAATGCCTTCAATATTTTCAATAATTTCTTTCAGGCAAGCGGCTGCTCCATAGTTCCCGCAGCCATCATCAAAATTGGAAAGAAAATCGTCGAAGGTACCGTCATTTTTTGTTTTATCAAGAAAATACTTTTCGGCAATATTGCTTGCATTCGTTTTCTGAAGAATTTCGAAGAATCTTTCAGCCTTCTGTTCATTATATTTTTTGATGTCTGAAATTTTTACGCCATAAATTAACATATAATTTTCTCCTATCTGTTTTATTTTACATCCGGCAGGACATAGAGATTCACTCCACCTGCCGGACATCTTGCCTTTCGGCATGCTTTGATCACATTTTGTCTATGTCATTCTTCTGAGGATTCAAAAACTAATTTGTATTCATGGAACCATTTTCGAACTGCTTCTACATCAGCAGAAATAACACAGCCATCCGTAAGCAGATACTCTGTTCCGCTGGATTGAGCCAGCTCCGCTTCCATTCGCTGCAGGATGCTCTTATTGTCTGGAATATTCGTTCTTTTGCTCATAGATATCCTTTCTCTATTAAACTATAAAGTCTTTTAGTGCTGACCAACATAGCCGGGATAATAAGCATCTGCAAGTGTGCTGACACGCTTTTCTGTACGAGTTCCGCCGTAATCCCAAAACTCGTACTCCTGCAGTACGCCGTCACTAAGCAGATATTCTCTCCATAAGCTTTTAGGATGAGACTGTGCTTTTTCCAGCGTCATTCCATACAGTTCATATACCTTTCCGTATTTTTCGGATAAGATCTTGGTAACATGGAAGTCAATTACGTTCATTCTCTTATTCTCCTTTGAAATCGTTTTTAAGATTTAAGATCTGCTACAGCCAGAGATGCCGTTTCCTCAATGCATTTCTGCAGATATTCATCAAAAGAAATATCTGTAAAGAATAGAAACAGATCTTTTACGGCCTGTTTATCGCCTGAACGCCGATAAATATTGAAAAGTTCCTCAGATGTTCCGGTGAGCTGCATATCTACCTTACTAAATAAATCTGCCAAGATGGTATCAGGATCGGTAAAGGCATCCGGATTCGTCGAATGCATTGAAAAAACTTTCTTCTCAACGGCATCCAATAAAGAAGCTGTTTCGGAAGGTTCCTTTTGGGAAGGATTGAAAAGTGACGGAAACATGAGCTTTGCCACTCCGCCGCTGTATCTTTCATCAAACCATGCCCAGATTTCTTCCTGATCAGTTCCAGCAGGAAAGTTAAACCATGGTTCAGCAAGTACAAGACGGTCTTCAGAATCCGGATCAAATGGGACATCCGTTAAAGATTTCCATAAATCTTCCAGTAACAAATCTGAAGATCTGTACTTTTTAACAGGAACTACTTTTCCCTTGTCGTTAGAAGCAAGAATCCAAATCTGCTCATAAGCTGGGAAAGGGAAACTCACTTTGGTGGCTGCCGCAAAAACCGCATCATCTAAGCTCGAAAAGAACTTTTTTGTCCCTTTGGGCCAGAGGAGCAGATAGGAATCTTCAAGCTCTAAATTCGGTAAATCATAAATGGTAACCGCCCATTCAATGCAATCGTATTCGGTATAGCCATTTCCACTTGTATAATGCGAATACGCCAGTTCAGCGTAGTCTTCTGCTTCTTCATCTGGTAATCCATAGACTGTGATTAATTCGTTTCTCATGAAACTCTTGATATGTTCAGCATGAGCCTCCATGATTTCTTCGTCTGTTAAGACAATTTCTTTTCCATTTCTGTAAATTTTCATATAATTTTCCTTTCGATACAATGTTTTTCAGAACGTATATTTAGTTACTCCTTTCTTTGATAATTTGTTCTGATACAGATAGAATAGAAAATTCTTCCAAAAACAAAAGCCGGGAGCTTATGCCCCCGGTTTTATCTCTTTTTTCAATGCTTTCAAGAAATCTTCTTTGCGTATTGTTTCCGATGAATACTTATTGAGATAGTCCAAAATATTTTTCTTCCCGGATATAATACTGAAAAATGCACTTTGCGCTTCTGCTGCGCTCTCAAAGTCAAAGCTGACGCGGAACAACTTTCCCTTTTTGGGATATGTTCGGCCATTATTGCAAATATTATTTTGTGCAACGGGATATAAAGCGATCGTTGCATTTTTTGCTGCCTTATATTCGCAGGACCAATCCTCTAAGTGAATAAGTATTCCATCAGGAGAATGTTCGCGCTGAAGTATTGTCATTTCATATCCTCAAATAAATTCTACATCACAAAGCAACGTATAATGGTGTATTGGACCTGATCCTTTTGTAACAACATGCATAAAATGCTTTTTCAGATGCTGAATTTCATCAAATGAGATTTCATGCATATCTTCATCTCCGCCTGAATTTCCCATGACAATGAGATTTCCCACCAGCATTGGCTGGCCATCATTATTTACAGCAGATACCAGTGCAGGACGCTTGGAAAGCCCCTCATCATCGCAAATGATCTCATACTCTCGGTCACCGATAGTACGAGATACAATATCTATCGTCTGGCAGTGAATGAATTTTTGATAATCCTCCAGATCAAATACATCTACAGAGTGCGTTTTTCCTTCAATAACATCAATCAAATATCCTCTCACATTACATTCCTTTCTTTAATTAAATCAGCTGAATAATGCATCCACGATCCCCGGAACGATATACCCGAATTGCATCTGCAGAGAATTTTCGAACAAAATGATCATCATCATAGATGCGCATCCATGTGTTGAATTCGCAGATGAGTTCATAGTGATCTGGAATGTGTGTTTGTCCATTGACAATATAAGCTGAATAAGTTCCATCTTCCCCGAAAAAAAGTTTTTTTAACTGAAATCCTTTTCCACGTTCAAAACCGGAAAGAATTAAGATGCCGATATCACTGCTGCCAATGTGTTCTGTGTTCTTTTGATAATCCATTTAAAAAAATCTCCTTACATATAATCAAAAATAGAAAGTTGTCCCACGGGAAGTGTTTCCTTGCTTTCAAAAAAAGGTTTCTGCGTCTCATTCGGTGCTGTTATGACCGCCTTTTCACGGCTGGAGCAGCGACCTGTAACGGTAATGGTCTTCTCTATCTTATCCGTAACAGGATGCTGTTTTAGAATTGGGAAATACTCATTTCTGCGCAGAATATTACGCAATGCAACCAGTTCTCTTGATCCCGAGTTAAAAGAAACTTTTAAAGCACAGAGTTCCTTTTCAAGTGCACTTTTTACATCGGGATCGTTCTCATTCCCAGCAGCATCTGTAAGGGTAAGGTAAAGATTCTGGGCATCTTGCATAATTTCACCTTTTTTTGCCATGTAATCATCTGGGACCACTGGCGGAAGCTCTTTATGATACGCTTCCGGATAGTCTTTTGGCTCTAAAACTTCTTCACACTGTTCTCTATAGTACAAAATATGATTTCGTACCAAGTTCAGGTTAGTCCCGTCACACCAGAAGGGATCACTGCCGCCATTCTTATACAGCAAATCCCAGCGTTCATAAGCTTTTTCGAGATTTTCGGCCAATAACTGCCGAACATCTTTAAATTCTTTTTTCCTGGTCATAAATAATACCTCCATTGACATATTGTTTTTCAGACATTTCCTTATTTAGTTCTCCTTTCGTATGAATTTGCCTGATATGATAAGTATTGTGAATGGGCAGGAAAACAATCGGATCAGAAAAGCAGAAAATCAGAACATGTGTGCGGCGGACACAGAAAGAGCAGAAGCAAAAGAATATTCTCCTGCCTCTGCTATCCAATATTTCCTTTAGTTTTGTTGTAACCGCGTGTATATCCAGAATATTTGGCTATATTATCGCGCTCGAGAGCATTCAGGGAACGATACCCACTCCCTTTAAATGGAATCGTATGAATGTAGAATTTATCTCCATTCTTATAATCTCTATATACATCTCGGCAGCCATGTCCGGTTAAATGATCATTTACCCGTTTCATCACCCGCTGGCTCTGTCCTACATAGTTTTTCTTGTTTTTGCAATTATGCAAAACATATACACCCGAAAAGTCTGTGCAGTGAACCCGCCGCCGTTCGAATTTCTTCACGGTCATAATCGAACTTATTGGCAAGAACGGAATTTTGAATGTAATCTTAGGCTTTTGAGACGCTTTATCGAATTTATGCCGTGCCTTATGTTTTGAGTGAAGAAAATGCAGGAGCAATATCAGGCCAAGGCAAAAAGCACAGCCGACAAAGAATGAAAATAAATCTTTAGGCCAAGCTTCTCCTGTTCTATTCCATATAAAGGCGTTCCATCGGGGATATATGTAATCTATAATTTTGATAACACATGTTGAAAAATCATGAAAAAATGTTTCAAACAGCTTTGATAAAAAGTTCCATAATTTTCCAAATTCCTGATAAATATCTATTTTAGAAGTTTCGAAATTGACTCAAAATGATGTACCTCCTTGTTCACTATTTACATGCAGCCGGATACTTACCATAAAATTCCAGGGTTTTTAAAAAACGATTATAGTTATCAGATAATGCATCAACGGTAAGGACTTTCTTGTCATCCATGTCATATAAGGTAACGTCCTGCTTTTCCCCTATTCTTACATTCTTTATATCAAAAACAGATACCGATTGGGTTCTATGAAATAATTTATGAATTTTTAATTCAGTCTTGTTTACCTCCAATTTCCAACTGGAGGTCCAGATTACAACAAACAATCCGATCCCGGCAAAAATAAGCGCAAATCGAAAATGTCCTGCTGTGATATTGGAATTTGAAGTTACTTTAAAAAAAGAAACACACCAAACAGTATGATTTCCAAAGCGAATATGGTCATATATACATATTTAACAGATGCCGGACAACTTACAACATAGCTTTCAGAGTTTTGAGTGGTTGTTGGGCTTGATGACTTTTTTCTGTTGTTCAGATAATGGACAAGATAGTCTACCACCATACAAGAAATATATAGGGTAATTGCTAACACGATTCTCTTCATAGGTTGCCTCCCAGCTTTGGATATTTTTTTCTCATATATAGTATTGTAAAAAAAATAAAATTGGGCAAAAAAAAGAGATCCTTTCGGACCTCTTTGGGTATATCAATTATCATGGATGACAGGCGCAACCTGGTATAAAAGCTGAACGGTATCCTCCTGAATGTTATCATTCATGGCATTAAACATGGAAAATCCCTGTAAACGATACTCTAATTTGGGATCTTTCTGCCCATAACTAACCATATGAATACCTTGCCGGAGTTGATCCATATCATCGATCTGCTGCTGCCAGTATTTATCAACCGTTTTGAGCAACAGCGTTCGTTCGATTTCCCTCATCATATGCTCATTCGGGTATGCCTGCTCCATCAAAGCTTCTTTTTTCTGATATAATACCTTGGCACTCGTATGCAGACTTTTAACAAAATCATCTTCCTTGGTATCAGCATCGCCGATTGTCGGCAGCGGAATGATTGGTAATAAGTTGTCATTGAGCAATTTTGCCGAGATTTCATTTCCTTCATAGGATTCGATTACTTTTCGATCAATAATGGAATCGATCATATACAAAATATCGGAATGGATATCCTCGCCATTTAAGACTTTCAGGCGTTCTCTGTATATAATCTCCCGCTGATCATTGTTGACCTGATCGTACTCAAGAAGACTTTTTCGAGAAGCAAAATGGTTCTCCTCTACCTTTTTCTGCGCTTTTTCGACGGAACGGGACAGCATACGGTGTTCGATCGGCATGCCATCCTTAATTCCAAGGTTCTCAAAGATGGAAATATATTTTTCGGAACCAAATAAACGCAGCAGGTCATCTTCCAGAGAAATAAAAAATTTTGAAACACCCGGATCTCCCTGTCGTCCAGAACGGCCTCTTAGCTGATTATCTACTCTTCGGCTCTCAGAGCGTTCTGTGCCAATCACATACAGGCCGCCGGCTTCTTTGGATCTGCTGTCCAGCTTTATGTCAGTACCGCGGCCAGCCATATTGGTAGCAATCGTTACTGCCCCAAATTGTCCCGCTTTTGCCACGATTGCAGCTTCCATTTCTGGATTTTTCGCATTCAGCACATTATGAGCAATGCCTTTTTTCAGGAGCATCTCAGACAAAATCTCGGAAACTTCAATTGTTTCGGTTCCAACTAAGATCGGCTGGCCTTTTTTGTGGATTTTTCGTACTCTTTTTACGATAGCAGCATATTTTTCCGCCTTGGTTTTGTATACAGAATCATTAAGATCTTTTCGGATGATTGGGCGGTTGGTAGGAATATGGATAACATCCATTCCATAAATATCACGGAATTCCTGCTCTTCTGTCTGTCCGGTTCCTGTCATTCCGCATTTTCTCTCATATTTATTGAAAAAGTTCTGGAAACTGATCGTTGCCAGCGTCTTATTTTCCGGTCGGATGGATACCCCTTCCTTGGCTTCCAACGCCTGATGCAGACCGTCTGAAAAGCGGCGGCCGGGCATAATACGTCCGGTGAAGGTATCAACCAATAAGACTTCATCATCACGCACTACGTAATCTTTGTCTTTATGCATTAATGCATTGGCACGCAGCGCATTCACCATTCCGTGCTGGATGCTGAGATTTTCTGGGTCCGAAAGATTCCCAATATGGAACATTTCTTCAATTTTGGCAACTCCGGCTTCTGTCAGGAACAAATTGTTATCTTTCTCATCTGCTACATAATCTCCGGAATCTGTTCCCATTTCTCCGGAAATATAATCAATTTTATTTAATTCCGTTGTCTCGCCACGCTCAAGCATCTTTGCAAAACGATCAAATGCAAGATATTTGCCTTTGGAGCAGAATTTTGTACCGGAAATGATCAGCGGAGTACGTGCCTCATCAATCAGAACCGAATCCACCTCATCAATAATACAAAAATGCAGTCCGCGCTGAACCATCTGAGATTTGCGTACAGCCATATTATCCCGTAAATAGTCAAAGCCCAGCTCATTATTTGTGATATAGGTAATATCTTTGGCATACTGAACCTTTCGATCAGGAGCTTCCATATCCTGCGTAATACAGCCACAGGACAGTCCCATCCATTCATACACCTGTCCCATCTGATCGGAATCTCGTTTTGCCAGATAATCATTGACCGTCACGACATGCACACCTTTTCCGGTTAATGCGTTCAAATAAGCAGGAAGAGTGCATACAAGTGTCTTACCTTCGCCAGTACACATTTCGGCTACTCGTCCTTGGGACATAATAATTCCGCCCATGATCTGAACAGGAAATGGTTCCATCCCCAGAACCCGCTTATCCGCTTCCCGGATAGCTGCGTAGGCTTCAGGCAGAAGATCATTCAGAGATTCTTCTTTCAGACGTTGTTTAAATTCTTCTGTTTTAGATTTTAACTGTTCATCCGACAACTGTGCGTATTCTGGCTGCAGCTCCAGAATCTGCTTTACGGTCTTTTTAATTCTTTTTAATTCATGATCGCTGTGGGTTTTAAAAAATTTCATATATATATTCTCCATTCAATGTTTTTTATTTTAGCTTCTACTTGAAGTATTGTAAAGATTTTATTGAATGGATTTTGACGTACAAGAATTTTTAGACAAAAAAGGAGCCGGAGAGATAAGGGAATCTCTCCGGAAGGTATGAAAAAGAAAATGTTTGTTTTTCTTGTGGACAACTATAACTATACATAATAGTTGTGTCCAATATGTGGTCGAAACATGAAGAAAGCATAAAAAACCGGTAATCGCAATGCGAAAACCGGATTCTCCTTCTAAACGTGTTAGAGGAGTTATTATTATGATATTCGTTGCAAAGGAAAAAGTCAATGTAAAAATATGTCCGTGTTATTGAGTGTTTTGCCAAACGTCAGGAACCTTCATATCTTTTCAGTCTAACTCAAACGTCAACTGTTCTGCTTGCGGCGGAATATAGTTTGTCCATATGACCTCTGTCCGCCGTGCATGAGACTGTGTTCTGCTTTCCAACTCGATACGATGCCAATCTTTTAGCATATTGCGGTATAAATCCGAATCATACCCGGAAAGAACTACAGGTCCCGGATGATCTAATATAACTTCCAACAACTTCTCATGGTCTGCATCTGACATTTCTTTGGCATATTGCAGACCACCAGCACGGGAGGAAAGAACATAAGGCGGGTCCAGATAAAGAAGGACATCTTTATATCTGTATTTTTGAATCAGCTCCAGTGCCGGCATACATTCGATTTGTACGCCGCGTAAACGGGCTGCCGCCTCTTCAAGTCTGGACGGCAACGATGCCCAATTCTTGGCTGCATAGGCTCTTTCGCGTCCATGTATATCAGACTTCCAGCCGGATACGGGGCCGCCTGTGCGGAATCCATGCCCCATATTAAGCATAATACAATAATTCACAGCCTGTTCCAAAGAATTTTGAGCCTTATTTTGTACTGCATTGTTATAAACAGAATGTGAATAAGGAATATACCACAGCTCATGAGCAAGCTTTTCTGGGTCATTTTTTAACCATTGAAAGAAATTTACCACATTTTCATCCAGATCGTTGATAGTTTCTATGTCGGATCTGCTTTTATTAAACAAAACAGCTCCACTTCCGAAATAAGGCTCCAAATATGTATGGTGCGGCGGTAAAAGAGAAACAATCTGTTTTGCAATCCGCCATTTACTTCCCGGATACTGAAGAATAGATTTCATCGTTTTATTTAGACCTCCTGCTGCTTTTTTTGTTACTCTCTTCTACTGCTTCTGCAGCCAAACGCAGAATTTCCGTATCATGATATACATCCACCAAGACAAAACTTGTTTTTCCTGACTGACGTTCGCCAAGAAGCAGCCCGACCCCTCGCAGTTCCATGTCTTTTTCTGCAATAACAAACCCGTCATTTGTGCTTTTCATGATGTCAAGGCGTTCGCAAGGATCATTGTTTCCATTCACAAAAATGCAATAGCTTTGCCATTTTCCGCGGCCTACCCGACCGCGAAGCTGATGGAGCTGTGCCATACCGAAACGATCTGCATCTTCAATCATGATCACGGAAGCGTTTGGAACATTAACGCCTACCTCAACAACGGTAGTTGCTATCAACAACTGGATTTCATTCTTCTGGAATTTTTCCATAATGGAAGCTTTTTCCTTAGCAGAAAGCTTTCCGTGTAAGATGCCGATCTGAATATCTGGAGGATATTCCTTCCGAAGAAATTCGGCGTAACTCTGGACATCAGCAACTGGAAACAGCGGGTTCTGCTCTACCATTGGACATATAATATATGCCTGCCTTCCTTGCTGGATCTGGCGGTAAATCATCCGCCATGCCTTGGAACGATCACTCCGTGAGATTACACAATTTTTTAAAGGCAGTCGATTAGCCGGTCGCTCGTTAATGATAGAAATATCCATATCTCCGTATAAAATAAGTCCAAGAGAACGGGGAATTGGAGTTGCACTCATTGTAACAACGTGCGGCCTCTTCCCCTTGTTCTGTAAAGATGTCCTCTGTGAAACACCAAATCGGTGCTGTTCATCAATAATAACAATTCCCAGCTTTTGATATGCGACTGACTCTGAAATTACAGCATGGGTTCCGATAATCAGATTAGCTGTGCCATCCGCAATTCTTCGATAAATCGCTTTTTTCTGTTTCGTTGTTCCTGTAACTAAGACACATGCATAAGGCAGATTATAATTTTTCAGGAAACCCATCATATCTTCATAATGCTGTTCTGCCAAAACCTCTGTTGGAGCCATTAAAACAGCCTGATAGCCATTATCAACTGCTAATAACATAGCTAAAAAGCCAACAATGGTCTTACCAGCGCCAACATCTCCCTGAATCAGCTGGTTTACCCGATATTTTCCGCACAGCTCTGTTTCCAGCTTTTTCCATGCCTGTTGCTGCGCATTCGTCAATGTGTAGGGCAGTCCCTTTATGACAACGTTATTAAGCAGGCTTGATTTTTTCATCGGACATGCGTTTGGCTCTTCTGCAGCATAGTTTTCCGCCAACTCTTTCTTGAACTGATAAAATTCTTCAAATTTCAAACGGTATACAGCTTGCTTTTGCGTAAATTCGTTTTTTGGAAAATGGATTTCTCTTAAAGCATCTGCTCTGGAATATAAGTTGTATTTTTGAAGCACTGTTTCAGGCAATGTCTCTGAAATCTCCATTTCAAGGGCTTCCCGGACGCAGCTTCGAAGTAATCTCTGCGAAATACCAGATGTAGACGGATATACAGGAAGCATTTTTCCTAATAATTCCTTATATTCTTCCGGTGAATATAAAGAAGGCTGGAACATACAGGGTTTATCACGAAAAAAAGAAATTGGACCGCGTAATACAGCCTTACTCCCTCTTTTTAACTGACGAACGGTATAAGGCGGATGAAACCAAGAGATATTGATGTCTCCGCTGGAATCTTCCCCCCAGATACGGGTAACTTTGCCGGAACGCATCACATTGACCTTTAGCTGTACCCAAATGCTCACAACGGTACCTTCTTCCAAATGGGCAAGATCCTTAATATAGGTAAGATAAGGAAAGTATTCATAATGGTTCGGATAATATTGTAAAAAATCTTCTGCTTTTAAAATTCCTATCTTTTTTAATTTTCGTTCTGTTTTTTCACCAACACCGGATAAATTCACCAACTTCTGCTCCTTTCCCGGAAATTTAGCCTATTTTATAGAAGGCTATATAGATAGTATTAAGAAAAATAGTGAGAAACAGATTCACGTAGGAAAAAAACACACAAAAAAAGAATATCCTACAAACTGTATTGAAGACATTCTTTTTGGCTTTTTTAGTTTATTTATATGATTATTTAACGGGAAACAAATATCCATTTTCCAAACGATAAATTTTATCGAATCCATCCAGTTCTTCATAATGATGAGTGATTAATAATACGGTTTTTTCTTTCATCTGGCTTGTTATCATCTCATGCAAGTATGTACGTGATTCAGTGTCAAAACCAGTTGTTGCTTCATCCAGAATTACAATAGGAGCATTCTTTAATAATGCTCGTGCAATAGCTATCTTTTGCTTTTCTCCACCAGAAAGTGTTGCTCCATCGTTTCCTACTTTGGTATGTTCTTTTTCAGAAAAATGCTCTAAATATTCGGCCACTTTACTTTGAACCAAGGTATCTTTTAATTTATTTTGTTCTGCATTTCCGGTTAAATCAATATTTTCTATAATCGTTCCAATAAATAAGAAAGGTTTTTGAGAAACTACAGAAAAAAGGTCATTATACTTTAGGGTTTGCAATATTGTCATTATACTTTAGGGTTTGCAATATTGACATTATCTATTTTTTAAGGGATGGTTTTTTGTTGGTTTTGGCGTAAAACTT
>NZ_QUMG01000049.1:0-1206 GCF_003482095.1 Blautia sp. OF09-25XD | reverse complement strand
AAGAACGCCCAGCTTGCATACAGCTTTGACATTGCCTTGCAGAATGAATTTTCCCTTGAGGAAAACATCGCTCTTGCAAGGCAATTTTTATTGGAGAACTTTGTGAGCCGGGGCATGGTGGTTGACTTCGCCGTACACCAGCCAGACCGGGAGGACGGCGGCATACCAAACCCGCATTTTCATGTGCTTTGCCCTATCCGCCCCATCGAGCAGGACGGCAAATGGGGCTAAAGCAACGCCGGGTGTATGAGCTGGACGAGGACGGCAACCGTATTCGAGACGCAAACGGTAAGTATGTGTTCAATGCCGTTCCTACTACCGACTGGGGCAGTCCCGAAACGCTGGAACATTGGCGGCAGACATGGGCGGAACTATGCAACGCCAAGTTTGCGGAAAAAGGGCTTGATGTTCGTATCGACCACCGCAGCTATGAACGGCAAGGCGTGGATTTACTTCCCACTATCCATGAAGGCGCAACCGTCCGGGCAATGGAGAAGAAAGGTATCCGCACCGAGAAAGGCGAGTTCAACCGCTGGATCAAGGCAACCAATGCCGTTATCCGGGACATCAAGAAGAAAATCGCTCTCCTGTTCGATTGGATTGCCGAAGCAAAAGCAGAGCTTGCCAAGCCGCAGGCACCCGACCTTGTTTCTCTGCTGAACGCCTATTACACCCAGCGCAGAGCCGGGGCGTATTCGCAGAAAGGCAAGGTCAGCAATCTAAAGGAGATGAACGAGACTTTCAATTATCTCCGGGCAAACGGCATTTACTCCCTTGAAGATTTGGAAAGCCGTGTCAGCGAACACAGTGCTGCCACAGAGAGCTTGAAGAAAACGCTGGACGAACAGACCGCCCGAATGAAAGCAATTAAGCAACTCTATGACAGCTCCGCCGCTTTCCAGAACTTGAAGCCTGTCTATGACGGCTTGCAGAAAATCAAGTTTGAGAAGCCCAGAGCCAAGTACAAGGCAGAGCATGAAGCGGAACTGATACAGTTCTACGCCGCCAGACGAAAGCTGACCGGGGAGTTCCCGGACGGCAAGGTGGATATGAAAAAGCTGACCGAAGAGTATGACGAGCTGGAACAGGCGCACAACACCACCTATGGCGAGTTTAAGACCGTCAGAGACGATTTACACCGTCTTTGGAAGGTCAAGTCATGTGTAGATACTGCCGCCCGATTTAACGAGCGTACAGAGGAACAAA
>NZ_QUMG01000048.1:0-1326 GCF_003482095.1 Blautia sp. OF09-25XD | reverse complement strand
CTATAAATGAGCAAATATCGAATTTTGCACAAACTTATCCCACAAACTTAAAAGCTTCTTCGAATGAGGCGCTGCTTTTTATGAGGCGGTACAGGTTTGCAAACTGTTCCTGCTTTAGCTGCTGCTTCAAGGATGCGTATCCCTCTTCGAATGTGCAGTAGTTTCCAGAATGCATACAGCACAAATAGTGGACCAACGACATGATCAGCCAATACCTTTGGATTCCCTGACGGGATCGGATTTGATAACTATCCAGCGCAAGTTTACTTTTGCTCTGCCGGAAAAATAATTCAATCGGCCACCGTTTCGTATAGGTGTCCAGGATCTCCTGCGTGGATAACTCTGCATTTGTAGAGAGAAATACACGCAATGCTTTGGGATTCCCAAATCCATCCTTCGGATAGCTGAGGATCACCGCTGCATTTGGAATGCCATTCAACTCCCCTTCATAGCGGTATACATAGAATTCACGGCTGCCAACGGTCACGAGGCTGACATCCGGGTCTGTTTTCCGCAAATGAAGGGCAAATGCACTGGCTTTTTGACGGATCCCGCATGGATAAAGGATTCGGTTGGTCTTTAATGCCCCAACCGTATAGAATCCTTTCCGAATAAAACGGTCCATCACTTTTGCAGTAGTATACCAGCTGTCACAAAGAAAGTAGGAAATGACCGGCGCAGCGGGAAGTTCTTCCGCGATCTCCTGTACAATCTGGATCTTTGATCTTGATTTATCGTACAGGATGACTGCATAATTCAGGGTAATCCCGTTGCAGGAAAGCATAACGGAGACAACCTGATGCCCATAATCCTGACAGCCTTTTAAATGTGATTGATGAAAATACGCAGCTTCGATTGGATGAACCGCCTGTGACGAAGGCCGGGTATGTGAAGCAATCGTATCATCCACAATACAGTAAATCGGTTGTCCGGAACGCTGTGCTTCCCTATAAATGGCTTGGAGGATGCTGCTTTTTAAAACATCCTGCAATGCATCGTCCTTCCATTTTCCGTGATTCAGGAAATAAGCGGTCGTTGTCCTGTGGCAATGGCTGACTTCTTGGAAATCAACTGTTTTTCCCCGGTATCCCCGGAGAAAAACAGACAGGATGATGGTCAATAAGTGGTTCAGATACACATCGGATAAAAATAATCCGAGATTTAATGCTTTCAGGTAATTGTAAATATGTTTGGAATGATGTATACTGTTTGCAACGGACACCCCCTTGTTTGAGTGAGTATGTTGTTTGTTGGTACTTCAATTATACATCCTTCTACAGAGGGTGTCTTTCTTTTGTGCAATATTTTGGATTTGCTCATTTATAG
>NZ_QUMG01000046.1:0-1618 GCF_003482095.1 Blautia sp. OF09-25XD | reverse complement strand
GCACTTGCTTAAAAAATCATATCAGCGAAAGTAATCAAATGAGTCAGCCTGATTTTTTATACGAATTATTTGAAGATTTTATGGATGATCCGGCAAATCAGGATTTTTCTATGGATAATGGTCTGGTTTGTCGTTGGCTGACCGGTCAAGCAAAGATCAGTCCCAAAATATCTGCCTACTATTCCAAACCCAGTAATCAGAAAAAACTGGCAGAAACCATTCACCAGAATCTGCTTCCATTGATGTCTGACTGCAATATGGCTATGCAGGATATATACACATTATTTATACAAGATGACACCATCTCCGATGCCAAAAAGAAAAATCTGGCTTCTCTGTACAAACCAGCCAGCTCACGTCTGCTTTTTCTTGCAAAGCTGATTTCTTTTGGCATGGAGCGACAATTTATCAAACGTGATACTAAAAATCAAAAATTAATTGCCGGAGGTGCCCTGTCACCCATTGTGCTGGATTATATTATGGACAGTGAGGTTCCGAAACCATGCCGTCATTTTATCGGAAGAGATAAAGAACTGGAAGAATTATATACCATGCTTGAAGAAAACCGTCATGTTTTTCTTTGCGGAATTGCCGGTATTGGAAAAAGCGAACTTGCCAAAGCCTACGCAAAACATTACAAAGAGTATTACACTAACATTCTATATGTAGAATATACCGGCAATCTTCATCAGGATATTACTGACATGGATTTTATTGACGATCTGCCGGAAAGCACTGAACAGGAACGGTTTCAAAGACATAACCGTTTTCTGCGTTCCCTGAAATCTGATACTCTGTTGATCATAGATAATTTTAATGTCACTGCTACACAAGACAGCTTTCTGTCAGTAGTATTAAAATATCGCTGCCAGATTTTGTTTACAACCAGAAGCAGACTGGATGAATACTGTACTCTGCCATTAAAAGAAATATCAGATATGAACGCTCTCTTCCAACTGGCATCAGTATTTTATTCAGAGGCAGACACGTACCGGGCAACAGTTGAAAAAATCATCGAAACTGTTCACTCTCATACTTTTGCCGTGGAACTGGCAGCAAAACTTCTGGAAAATGGAATCTCGACTCCAGACCAGTTATTAACAAGACTTCAGGCGGAAAAAGCATCTTTCCATAACGAAGATAAAATTAAAATAATCAAAGATGGACAAAGCAGCAAAGCCACCTATTACAATCATATCCATACGCTGTTTTCTCTATACACTTTATCTCTTAAACAGCAGGATATCATGTGTAATCTATGCTTTCTTCCTTCCACCGGTATTTCTGCCCGTATATTTGCCAAATGGCTGGAACTGCCCACACTAAATGAAATCAACGATTTAATTGAGACTGGTTTCGTTCAGACAACAACACGTCGCACACTCTCTCTGCATCCGATGATTCAGGAAATCACTCTTTCAGAGACAAAACCATCTGTAAGTAGTTGCCACACATTGCTGGATTCTTTACAGCACATATGTTTAATGCATGGAATGGAAGTAGATTATTATCTATAAATGAGCAAATCCAAAATATTGCACAAAAGAAAGACACCCTCTGTAGAAGGATGTATAATTGAAGTACCAACAAACAACATACTCACTCAAACAAGGGGGTG
>NZ_QUMG01000045.1:0-1631 GCF_003482095.1 Blautia sp. OF09-25XD | reverse complement strand
TTGCGCGTCTAACTCATCACTACTACAATATATTTATGGGTAATCCCCTTACTTCCAGTAAGGATTTATCCATCTCATTACTTAAACTGTTAGAATGTAGGATGCAATGGTATATCGACTTCATCACTTGGACCTCGCGTCCGTACTTTAGACTGATAACCGGCTCCTCATTCACAGTGTTCGTTTTATGCAGGTTGAATCACATTAGGTGCATTCGTGTCACACACAGTAGTTTGAACAGGTAATGAGTAAAACTGGTATTTATCCATTGTAATATTTTTTAAGGAGTGATAAATTTATGAACGCAGTAGGTATCGATGTTTCAAAAGGTAAAAGTATGGTTACAATTCTGAGACCATTTGGGGAGATTGTATCCTCTCCTTTTGAGATTAAGCACACATCCAGTGATATCCATTCACTTATTAAACTTATTCATTCTATCGAAGGTGAATCCCGGGTTGTAATGGAACATACCGGCCGCTACTACGAAGCACTTGCTCACCAGCTTTCAGCAGCAGATCTCTTTGTCAGTGCTGTTAATCCCAAGTTGGTCAAAGATTTTAATAACGATTCTCTTCGCAAAATCAAGTCCGACAAAGCTGATTCTGTCAAGATTGCCCGCTACGCTCTTGACAAATGGCAAAGTCTTGAACCGTATAGTATTACAGATGAATTACGCGCTCAGCTAAAGGTCATGAATCGTCAGTTCCATTTCTATGTGAAACAAAAAACGGCTATGAAAAATAATCTTATTGGCCTCATTGACCAGACCTATCCAAATGCAAATACTTATTTCAATAGTCCCACCCGCAGTGATGGTTCCCAGAAATGGGTTGATTTTGTCTCTACATACTGGCATGTAGATTGCATTCGTAAAATGTCTCTAAACGCTTTTGTTGAACATTATCAGAACTGGTGCAAGCGCAAAAAATATGCCTTCAATAAATCAAAAGCGGAAGAAATTTACACCAAAACAAAGGAACTTGTTCCAGTATTTCCTAAGAATGAAATAACCAAACATATCATCAGACAAGCTGTCGATCAGCTCAACAGTACTTCCGTTACTGTCGAAACAATACGCACTCTCATGAACGAGACTGCCTCAAAGCTTCCTGAATACTCAATTGTCATGCAGTTTAAAGGGATTGGTCCATCTCTCGGTCCACAGCTTATGGCTGAGATCGGTGATGTAACCAGATTCACGCATAAAGGAGCCCTTACTGCATTCGCCGGAGTTGATCCCGGGGTAAACGAATCTGGTTCCTATGCCCAAAAAAGCGTCCCAACATCCAAACGTGGATCTTCAAATTTAAGAAAGACTCTTTTTCAAGTAATGGATGTTCTTATCAAAACCATGCCTCAGGATGATCCTGTATATCAATTCATGGACAGAAAACGCACCCAGGGTAAGCCTTACTATGTTTATATGACTGCAGGTGCTAATAAATTTCTCAGAATATACTATGGACGAGTGAAAGAATATCTTTCTGTTCTTCCTGATCCAAGCTAATTCAAAACTTTTACTTTCAGACCAGCACTGGTTGTGGTGGCCTTATTTTAATGCCTAATTTTTAACCTGTAAAGTTTTTTAACTTTCTTCAATTTTAGTATTGACTTTTTATTTGCAGGCT
>NZ_QUMG01000044.1:0-1658 GCF_003482095.1 Blautia sp. OF09-25XD | reverse complement strand
CCTCATCTGTTCCATTCTCAATATTATCTAACATTCTCTGAAATTCCGGTCTGCCCTCTACGCTCTTTCCAGACTTACCTTCATCGGAATACTCATTTACGATTTCCATGTTCTGAAATTCCGCATATCTCTTGAGTTTTTCTTTCTGAGCATCCAGACTGTAGCCATCTACCTGCATGGTTGTGGATACTCTGGTATATATATCGCATTTAATCTTTTTATTCTTCATAATCTTCCTCGCAGTATAACTCTGTTTTATTGTCCCAACCTTATTTTAGTACTTGTTCCAACTATTTTCAATACTTATTCTCCGTATTGACGCATTTCTTCGCCAATCGTATAATTAAGTTAGATACAGAGCATTTCTGTTATCAAAATATTGCCCGCCCACCATTGGCGACTTATAAATGATTGGCTCGAAAATATTGTTCGCTTACCGGAAGCGTCTAATAAATGTCCGGCTTGAAAATTATTTAGAAATTATTTTTGTTTTCGATATTGTGTTTTTATCACACATTGCATATACTATAAATACACAAAAAAGCCAAAAAAGAGGAGGTGTTAGTATGGCTACTTCAAGTATTACTCATAATTTTGTCGTATCCAATCCAAATAGCGTAAAGCGTTTTGTCGCAGCAATTGACGAAGCCGACCGTGACCGCACACCAAAGCAGACACTTCCCGGACGTCAGTTAACGAACCCACAGGAAATCTTAGCTTTAATGTCAAAAAGGAAGAAAAAACATGTCTGATAAATATTTTACCGTTAATATTCGGGCATATTTGGATAAAGACGAACCGACATATATCGGAGAGGAAAGTCTTTACGACTTACTCTCCGATTTTTCTTGTCCCAAAAATCCCGATGTGGAATACTTTTTATTACATAATGCGATTGAGTTTACCAAAAAAGATCAATCTATCACTTATCTGGTATTTGATGCTGAAGATGCTTCACTGGTTGGTTATTTTTCACTTACAATAAAACCAATCTCTGTCCGTGCTTCAAATATCAGCAAGACAATGGCAAAAAAACTGTCCCGTGTCAGTATTTTGGATGAAGAAACACAATCCTATACTACCGCAGCTTACTTGATCGCCCAGTTGGGAAAGAACTATTCTCTTCCAAAGGAAAAACGAATTCCTGGAAATATTCTACTGGGATTTGCACTGGAAACCATATCCAGTCTCAAATATTCCGTAGGTGGCGTTATGGAGTTTCTTGAATGCGAAGATAATGAATTTCTTCTGAGCTTTTATACGCAGAATCATTTCAAGCCATTTGATACGCGTATTACCGCTTCTCAGAATAATGAGCCACACACTCTGCATCAGCTTTTAAAATTTATTTGATTTAAAAATGCATGAAAAAAGCGACAGTCTGATTTACATTTTGTATTTCAGGAAACTGCCGCTTCTTTTTCTTCCTTATTCTGTTTTTCTTCCTCCAACTCCCGGAGGACTTCAGCGCCGTACTTATCAATCATCCGTACCAGAAAATCAATGCACCGCTCAAATTCAATATTCTGTTGCATAAGCTCCTCCCGTTATTGTTTTGATCTGAGCTTATTTTACAGAACCTGCCGGAAAACCACATTGAATAGAAATTGATTGTAAATTGACACAATCAATTTAAAAATATCCGCATTTTCTTGAAT
>NZ_QUMG01000043.1:0-1755 GCF_003482095.1 Blautia sp. OF09-25XD | reverse complement strand
CCTCATCTGTTCCATTCTCAATATTATCTAACATTCTCTGAAATTCCGGTCTGCCCTCTACGCTCTTTCCAGACTTACCTTCATCGGAATACTCATTTACGATTTCCATATTCTGAAATTCTGCATATCTCTTGAGTTTTTCTTTCTGAGCATCCAGACTGTAGCCATCCACCTGCATGGTTGTGGATACTCTGGTATATATATCGCATTTAATCTTTTTATTCTTCATAATCTTCCTCGCAGTATAATTCCGTTTTATTGTCCCAACTTTATTTTAGTACTTGTTCCAACTATTTTCAATACTTATTTTCTTATTGACTCATTTCTTTGTCAATCCTATAATTAATACAAAAAAAATCCTCTAAGACAATAGGTATTTCACTATCTCTTAGAGGATTTTTCTTTACTTTAAATGGTATCTGGTAATATTTTTCCAGTTTTCCGGGAAACCCATTTTATTCAATAATTCCGTTTCGCTTATATGCTCTACCTCTCTGTTTACTCGGTCAATCTCTTTTATAAGCTTTCTTTTAAATTCCAGAAAATCTTTTCCAGGTAATAGATATCTAAAAGCAATCACCACAGCAAACAAATCCTGTTTTCCTTTTTCATACTGATTCCCACTCTGTGGCAATGAAAGTTTTTTATGAAGCGGTGTATCCGCAATAGCATCTACCGTTCTGTATGTGAACAGTCGTTCTCCATGTGCACATACGTTTCTATACTTCGTGAGAACCGATAGAAACTGCTCCATCTGATGCTGATTCAAAGGTTCAAAGTTTTTTGATACTTTTGATTTTAAGGATTGAGGAAATACTCGGAACATTTTTGATAAATTTCCAAACGTAAGTACATTCGCCAAAACCCATAATGGAATTTCACCATATGTCTTGCGATAATAATTGATATATGTATAATCTGTGGTCGTTGTTGCCCGTTTCAAGGTCGCTATCAACTTTACGATTGTTGCATGATTTCTTTTTGTATGATTATAATTATTAGCATCCAGGTACTGCTTCTGCTCTGCTCCATACATTTCAGTAAAATAGTATGACATCAAAGAACGCATCTGTCGCTCAACCTGCAGTAAATATTTAAAGAACAACTCTCTAAGCTCTGCATCAAACTTATACAGACTGACTATTTCTTCAAAACTTGTTCCTGCTTTATATTTCTTTGTATTCGATATTCTAAAAAGATGTTTATATCCTCCCATAAGAGGAAAATATCCTATTTGGCGTAACATCTCTTCTGCATATTCTCTGTCGTTTATTTTTATTCCCTTTTCGTCACTGATCCAGGAAACCTGATCACTAAAAGAAGAGAATTTTTTCGGTGTCTGCATATCATTTCTCCTTAAAACAAAAGAGGGAGAGACCCGCAGGCTCTCCCCCGCCTGTAGGCTTCGCAAGTTTCTACAGAACGATCACTGAGCTTAGTATACGTCATTTTAAATGTCCTGTCAATACGCCAAAACATTCTTAGCCATACCCGCTCAGAAGTATTCTATGCTGTTTTTTCTTCTTTATTCTGTTTTTCTTCCTCCAACTCCCGGAGGACTTCATCGCCGTACTTATCAAGCATCCGTACCAGAAAATCAATGCACCGCTCAAATTCAATATTCTGTTGCATAAGCTCCTCCCGTCATTGTTTTGATCTGAGCTTATTTTACAGAACCTGCCGGAAAACCACATTGAATAGAAATTGATTGTAAATTGACACAATCAATTTAAAAATATCCGCATTTTCTTGAAT
>NZ_QUMG01000042.1:0-1832 GCF_003482095.1 Blautia sp. OF09-25XD | reverse complement strand
GTTCATTACTGCAATGGGCGTATTTTTAAGCGTGAAAACAAATCTTATTTTAACACCAACTGATGGTATTGTAAAAACTATTTCAGAAGTCTTCTCTTTTCCTTTTTCATTATGACGATGTTCATTACTGCAATGGGCGTATTTTTAAGCGTGAAAACAAATCTTATTTTAACACCAACTGATGGTATTGTAAAAACTATTTCAGAAGTCTTCTCTTTTCCTTTTTCAATAGTGAAAAATACTTTTGATATTACACTTGTGTTTGTCACTATTATTTTATGTTTAATTAATCATACCCATTTTTATGGTCTTGGTATAGGAACCATACTGACAGCCTTATTCATAGGAAGAATTATTAATATTTATGAAAAAAAGATACAGTTATCTTTTTAAAGGTGGCAATTGGGTATTACGATGCTAAACTGTTGGGGTTTAGTTATATATTGAAATAATCGTATCTGTATGATAGTATATCAGATGGAGAATGTCTCCATCTGATATGTCATTTACGGCGAATACCTATTATAATTATAGGGACTGTATTCAGAAACATATTATTCCCAGAATTGGCGGTCTGAGGCTGCTTGCGCTCAATCAAGGGCATCTGATGAAAATGTATAAAGAACCTGTAAAACAATATTCTGCTATTCCTAAAAGGGCAAGAACAATTATGAATACCTCTATGAGATACGCATTATCGAAAAGGTTGATTATGACGAATCCCTGTGAAGGTTTGGAACTGTCAAAAGGAGTAAAAAAGTCAAAGTATCATACGATTATTGTAGATGAGACTAAAACATATACTTTGGAGCAGGTAAAACTGTTGCTGGAAGCATCGAAGGAGACACGGATCCATATGCAGATGGTCTTTGCCTTGTTAATGGGGCTTAGCCAACCTTGATCATAGCGCACAATAAAACACTTGCAGCACAGCTGTATGGGGAGTTTAAGGAATTCTTCCCGGAAAACGCAGTGGAATACTTTGTCTCCTAGTATCTTGATATTAATTTGCATACCATATATTGATTTGGAAAGGTAAAATAATACTATATAAAGCATAATAGACGATGCGTTAAAAGTAAATGGACATGATGGATTGGCTATAACGGTGAACAAAATTCGTCGAAGAAAGTAGTAAAATTGATACATGGAAAATACTGATTGAGAAACGAAGGTAAACTGGTTATAATAAAATCAAGAAGAAAGATTTGTGAATCGAGAAACTTATAGTATTATCAGCAGAAAATGAGGTGATGATGTATGCCAAAGATTATGCAGGATTTAATTAAACAGTATGTGGAAGAGGTCAAGAAGATTTATGGTTCCCATGTACGTCAGATAATCCTTTATGGTTCTTATGCAAGGGGTGACTTCCGTCCGGATTCTGATGTGGACATTATGATTCTGGTAGATATGTCAGATCTGGAATTAAAGGCATATGCACAACAGCTCTCGTACATGACCTATGACTTTAATATGGATCATGACACGGATATTAAGCCTATTGCAAAAAGTGAAGCACATTTTAACAAGTGGATTGTGAACTATCCCTTTTATTCCAATATTCATAAAGAAGGGGTAGTTTTGTATGGAGCAGCATAATCAGGAAATCGGTACTAGACGGGATCTGGTGTTATATCGTCTGGAAACAGCCCGAAATGATCTGAAATCAGCAAGAGCATTATTTTCTATTGAAAACTGCGCGTCGCATTCTCGTTACTTTAGCCTGCAAATAAAAAGTCAATACTAAAATTGAAGAAAGTTAAAAAACTTTACAGGTTAAAAATTAGGCATTAAAATAAGGCCACCACAACCAGTGCTGGTCTGAAAGT
>NZ_QUMG01000041.1:0-2032 GCF_003482095.1 Blautia sp. OF09-25XD | reverse complement strand
CCTGCCACTCAAAATGTGATTAAATATACTTATCACATCGAGATAATGTAAGTTCTCACGAATCTTACTTACTGCTTCAGTGTGTATACTTTTGATTGACCGAAATCATATCTACTCGTAGGTCCATGTACACTCCACAGTCGTTAATTCCCGAAATAGCCTTCGGTACATACTTACATTTGCTTCCTTATGCAATCTTGTAAGTTTTTACGTCCCTCAGATTCAGTGCCGCATTGAAATCCCTGTCTTCGACATAGCCACAATGACATCGAAATGTTCTATCGGAAAGTTTTAAATCTTTCTTGATCGTTCCACAACAATGGCAGATTTTTGATGATGGATACCATCTGTCTGCAACCCGAAGTTCAATGCCATTTTCTTTGCTTTTCGCCTTCAGTTTTATTCTGAATTCGTAAAACTTCTGCGAAGCAACTGCTCTTGAAAGATGTTTGTTCTTCATCATCCCCGATACATTTAAGTCTTCAATCGTTATATAAGATGGTTTGGTTTTTACGATCTCTGCGATTGTCTTATTGATGTAATCCGTACGGATATTGTCTATTTTATGATGAAGTTTTTGTACCTTAAGTTTTTGTTTTTGTATATTCGCTCTTTGAGTGGACTCTCCTTTCTTTAGATTTTCATACTTTCGGGAGAGACATCTCTGTTCCCGAACGAGTCGTTTTTCTAATTTCTTTAATCTTGCTGATTTGTTGATATTCTTATATGTCTTACCATTTGAAACAATGGCAAAATCCTTTAACCCCAGGTCGATGCCGATTCCTTCGTTAGAAAGATCAGCAGTTTTATTATCAGGAATTTCTATAAGAGCCGAAACATAATATCTGCCCGCTTTCATGGAAACATGGCCGCTTTTTATGATATATCCTTCTTTCGTCGTAGGAATGTATCCTTTTTCTTTGATACGAACCCATCCAAGTGATGGAATGTTAACTCGGTGTCTCTCGCAGCGACAATCTTTCGGATTATTCTTTACGAAATACATCTTCACATCTGATCTGCCTTTCTTTTTGAACTTCGGAAAAGCACTTTCATGATTAAAGAATTTTTTAAATGCAGTCTGTCCATGATTTACTGCCTGGGTCACCGCTTTTGAGTATGCTTCCTTAATCCATAAATATTCTGGATGTTGTGGAAGGTATTCATGATTCAGCCAGACTCTGAATTTACTGCTGCTCATGAATTTTTCGCCATTTTGATAAAGTTCTTTGTTATGGGCCAGATAGAAATTATAAATAAATCTACAAGTTCCTATTGTTTTATGAATCCTGACTTTCTGCTCTTCTGTCGGATGGATTTCCGTCCTGAAGCTCTTTAGCAATTTCCTCGTCCCTCTCTATTTGTTTTTTATACTTACGAAGTCCATACAGCCTGCAGGAGAACACATGAAGTATGGAAACAATATCCTGTACAAGTTCTTCCTGTGGTGATAATTCTTCGTTGTTTACCACCACGATCGTTGTGTTGCATTTCATACAGAATTTTTCAAACCAATCATAACCGAATCGGATAAATCTGTCTTTGTGGGTTATGATGATCGTTTTTACTTTCTGTTCCATTACTTCATCTAATAATTTATTCCACTTTTTGCGGTTGTAATTAAGACCACTTCCATACTCTTCGATACATTGGTCTACAATGATTCCCCTAGCATTACAAAACTGTCGTAAAAATGCGACCTGGTTTTGCAAATCGTCTTTTTGATTTTTTGTAGATACTCTGGCATAAATAACTGCCTGACGTTTATCATTTTCGATATTTATGCCTTTGAATTGAAGATATTGGTCATACGTATAATAACGCCTGTCAGTTGGAGTTCGATTTGCTTTTAAAATCCCTTCTCTGTCCCAACGCTGTAACGTTTTAACAGATATCCCTAACAGTTCAGCAAAATCTTTCGGCTTGTAGTTTGTGATATTTGATGTGTTCATAATATGATTCTCCTTTTACATATTTAAACACGTTATATCACATTTGACAATATATTTAGTTACTTATATTTTCCTCCTTT
>NZ_QUMG01000040.1:0-2052 GCF_003482095.1 Blautia sp. OF09-25XD | reverse complement strand
CCATGTCCAGGCTGAAGCTGCCGTAAGAGGTAGTGGAGGGCCGAACGCACATCCGTTGAAAAGGGTGGCGATGAGGTGTGGGTAGGGGAGAAATTCCAATCGAACCCGGAGATAGCTGGTTCTCCTCGAAATAGCTTTAGGGCTAGCCTCGATGGAGTCTTACGGAGGTAGAGCACTGAATTTCTAAGGGGGCGTCAAAGCTTACCAAGGGATATCAAACTCCGAATGCCGTAAAGATGCTCATCGGGAGTCAGACTGCACGAGATAAGTTGGGCAGTCAAAAGGGAAAGAGCCCAGACCTGCTGCTAAGGTCCCAAAGTACGTGTTAAGTGGAAAAGGATGTGGGATTTCGAAGACAACTAGGATGTTGGCTCAGAAGCAGCCACACATTCAAAGAGTGCGTAATAGCTCACTAGTCGAGAGGTCCTGCGCCGAAAATGTCCGGGGCTGAAACACGACACCGAAGCACAGGATACCGCAAGGTATGGTAGAGGAGCATTGCTGGCGCAACGAAGCAGTACCGGAAGGAGCTGTGGAGTGCCAGGAAGAGAGAATGCCGGAATGAGTAGCGAGAGAGAGGTGGGAATCCTCTCGGCCGAATATCCAAGGTTTCCAGGGTAAAGCTGATCTGCCTGGGTAAGTCGGGGCCTAAGGAGAGGCAGAAATGCGTATCCGATGGACAGCAGGTTGAGATTCCTGCACTATCTAAAACAGAACTGTGGGGACATTTGTGGAGAGCACAGGCGCGGAACGGAAAGCCGCGTGCAAGCGAAGGAGGAGTCACATAGGAAAAACCGTGTGGCAATCCAAAGGCGTGATGCGGACCGAACTAAAGTAGGGAAGTGTGTGAGCATGAATCAAGAAAAGCCGCTATTGTTTTTAAGATACCCGTACCGTAAACCGACACAGGTGGATGAGGAGAGAATCCTAAGGCCGGCGGAAGAAGCATTGTTAAGGAACTCGGCAAAATGACCCCGTAACTTCGGGAGAAGGGGTGCCAACGAGAGTTGGCCGCAGAGAATAGGCTCAAGCAACTGTTTAGCAAAAACACAGGTCTATGCAAAACCGTAAGGTGAGGTATATGCTGACGCCTGCCCGGTGCTGGAAGGTTAAGAGGAGAGGTTAGCGCAAGCGAAGCTTTGAATTTAAGCCCCAGTAAACGGCGGCCGTAACTATAACGGTCCTAAGGTAGCGAAATTCCTTGTCGGGTAAGTTCCGACCCGCACGAAAGGCGTAATGATTTGAGCGCTGTCTCGACAATGCATCCGGTGAAATTGAAGTACCAGTGAAGATGCTGGTTACCCGCGCCAGGACGGAAAGACCCCATGGAGCTTTACTCCAGTTTGGTACTGGGGTCCGGCAGTGCATGTACAGGATAGGTGGGAGGCTGTGAACCTGGAACGCCAGTTTCAGGGGAGCCATTGTTGGGATACCACCCTTGTGCTGCTGGGCTTCTAACCAGCGGCCTTTATCAGGCCGGGGGACAATGCCAGACGGGGAGTTTGACTGGGGCGGTCGCCTCCGAAAGGGTATCGGAGGCGCTCAAAGGTTCCCTCAGAATGGTCGGAAACCATTCGAAGAGTGCAAAGGCAGAAGGGAGCTTGACTGCGACACCGACGGGTGGAGCAGGTACGAAAGTAGGACTTAGTGATCCGGTGGTATTAAGTGGGAATGCCATCGCTCAACGGATAAAAGCTACCCTGGGGATAACAGGCTTATCACTCCCAAGAGTTCACATCGACGGAGTGGTTTGGCACCTCGATGTCGGCTCATCGCATCCTGGGGCTGTAGTAGGTCCCAAGGGTTGGGCTGTTCGCCCATTAAAGCGGTACGCGAGCTGGGTTCAGAACGTCGTGAGACAGTTCGGTCCCTATCCGGCGTGGGCGTAGGATATTTGAGAGGAGCTGTCCTTAGTACGAGAGGACCGGGATGGACTGACCTCTGGTGTACCGGTTGAACCGCCAGGTTCACGGCCGGGTAGCCAAGTCGGGAAGGGATAAACGCTGAAGGCATCTAAGCGTGAAGCCCCCCTCAAGATGAGATATCCCATTC